>CAYSTL010000093.1:0-6770 GCA_964433785.1 uncultured Thermoplasmata archaeon | reverse complement strand
ATGCATCCTTAAACCTGGGCTTGCGTTGATTTCAATTATACCCCAATCCATCTCATCCGGCGATTGTGTAATATCTTCAGCTATCACATCTATACCCATCACATCCATATCTATGACTTTACTAACTTTCTCTAAGACTCTTTTCAAGTCTGGATTCAATTCATCGGTGTGATCTTCAGCTGTTCCTCCTGTACTCAAATTTGCCACATTTCTAAGATATATGGTCTCGCTTTCCTTTGGAACATACTTGGGAGTTATGCCCTGTCTCTTAAGACAAGCTAACTCTTCTTCTTCTAACTTCAGTTCGGTCAATAATCCACTGTGACCTTCCCCTCTAGCTGGGTCCTGATTTGTCAACTCTACCAGTTCTTCAATCGTTGAGGTTCCATTACCAACAACATGGGCTGGTATCCTTTTAGCTACAGCTACGACCTGATTTCCGATCACTAAAATTCTATAATCATCACCCTGAAGATACTTTTCAACTAGGATATATTCTGAATGTTCTCTTGCGATATCATAAGCATCTTTTAATTCATCTTTATTTCTTAGATTTACTTCTACACCTTCACCATGATGACCCCTATCAGGTTTCAATACAACAGGATAACCGATATCTTCAGCTATCTCTAAAGCATCATCTAAGGAATAAGCTATGTATCCTCTTGGAACAGGGAATTCGTGTTTCATCAGTACGTTCTTACAGATGTCTTTCTCTTTACCGATATCCGAACCTATCAAAGGCGTTTTAGATGTGACAGGTCCCCATATCATCTCTCTGTGCTTTCCCCATCCCAAAGAATACAGACTGAAATCATCATGAACCCTTTCAAATGGTATCTTTCTCTCTTTTGCAGCATCCAAGATACTCCTAGTGCTCGGACCCGGTTTTTCTCCTCTCAATTCATACTTTACATCATCGAACAATTCCTCAACATAGCCTTTTAAATGATCATAGTTATCGAGATCGACTAAAAGATCATTGATTACCTTGACCGCACCTTTGAAAGCTGTATAGGCCATCCCCTCATAATCATATTCAACCACGATCCTATATAGTCCATTTTTCTGCTTTCTACATTTGCCATATGAAACTGGTACACCCACCATATTTTGAATAGCTATGGTAGTATGTTCAATTATATGACCTGGATATGTACCCTCATTCAATCTCTCAAGAAAGCCCCCTGGATAACCTTTTGAACAGCAGTGCTCAGCTAGTTCTGGAAATAAGTCCACTAACTTTTCAGCAAACAATGGATTGGACGGCGTTTCCTCCAAATCACCTAGATCCACTTCTGCTTCAAAAACTGGAAATAAAGCATGTACATTTGGGCCCTCAAAGAATCTAGTATCAACTACTTCGATTTCTTTGTTTATTTTATTCTCATTTTTCGCTAAATTTGTCAATTTGAATTCATTTATTGTTTCCATAATATAACCTCCCTTACGGAATTATTTATAAAGCATAGACTCCTCTAATCCTAATATCGCCTAGAAAAGACTAAGCTTCTATTACATACCTAACTCCGACTTATATATAAACATATCCAACATAGTCATATATAAGTCTATATAGTTGAGAGAGCCTAAATAGATACTTGACCTGCACAACTTTTAAATTACTCGGTAGAGTATATTAACCAAGATGAACGGACTGATCATAGGTAGATTTCAACCTTTCCATAAAGGGCATCTGGAGATCGTTAAGAGGATATCTGAAGAGTGTGATGGCGTCATAATAGGTGTCGGTAGCGCTCAAAAGGAGAGGGAATGCAACGATCCTCTATCCGGTGGAGAAAGGATAGAGATGATCGATAGAACTCTTGAAAAAAGAGACATCTCCTATGATATCTATCCCATTCCAGATATAGATTGTTATCCTGCATGGCCTTCGTATGTAAGATCGATCCTTCCACCTTTTGAAAAGGTATATGCTAACTCATCTGTGGTAAGAAAGCTATTCAAAAACACTAGTATCGAAACGGTCAAGGTGGAGGAGATAAACAGAGAAGAGTTCTCTGGTACCGAAATAAGAAAAAGGATCAGAGAGGGGAAGGGATGGAAAAATCTGGTTCCGAAAGAGGTTTCTAAATATTTGGAGAGGATCGATATGGAAGAGAGGATAAAACCCGTGATAGGTATGAAAGATGAGACTGAGAAAGATGCCGCACATCTGCTCACTAAAAAAGATAAAACTATAGCTACTGCCGAATCATGTACGGGTGGTCTGATCGCTCATAGACTGACCAACGTACCCGGCTCTTCAAACTACTTCATGAGAGGGTTGGTCACCTACAGCAACGATGCTAAGATAGATCTTTTAGGTGTAGATGAAGATGTGTTGAAGGAAAAAGGTGCGGTCAGCGAAGAAGTGGCTTTACAGATGGCTGAAGGTGTTAGAGAAAAAAGTAAAACAGACATAGGGCTCACAACGACCGGTATCGCTGGACCGAGCGGTGGTTCTGAAGAAAAACCAGTTGGAACCGTTTATATGGCCTTATCGACAGAAGAAAATACAGAAAGTAGGCTTTTTCATTTCTCTGGAAACAGGTGGGATGTGAAAAAACAGACCTCTGAGAAAGGTCTTGAATGGATCATAGAACTGCTTAAAGATTAAACGCTTTCATTGATCTTCTTGATAGCGTTTTCTACCTCATCAAAAACGATACCCAGCTCTTCTTTTTTATCGACTATCACTGTCAGTAATAGATTATTTTTTGTATTGGCGATGACAATATGCCCTTCTTTGGAATCTATGATGACCTTATTAGCACTACCTCTATCTAATTCTGAGTTGGCAGAATTGGACGCACCCACGATAGTTGCACACATGATTGCAAAGGTTTCCTCATGAACTGAGGGTGGTAGATCAGAAGAATAAACACTTCCTTCCTTATCTACAACTGCTGAACCCTTTATTCCTTTTCTCATCAAACCTGAAATCACTTCATCCATACTAGCCATACCAATACCTCTTTAATACTTATCTTTAATTATTTTGAACTTGCAGTGATCATCACCTAGACTTTCACATTCTTCCTCTTCAACCTCTATCATCATACCTGGCTTATCGGGTTGAACACCGCTTATTATGCCTCTCAACATATGACATGTGGGTGAATCTTGTTCCTCATTTACCTCTATACTGCCCTTTGCGATCACTTCATCACTTTCCAAATCTATTTCGTTTACCCATCCCCTAGCCTTTATTATCTTTTCCAAACGCTCATTATCCGCTTCATCGACTATGTCTTTCAGGTCCTTTCCTATAACTTTGCCAGCTCTATAAAATACTCCTTCATGAGCGTTTGACATGATACTTCTAAAGTACGAATTTATCTCTTGAATGTTCTTCTTGGAGAGTTTTGTAAATCGCATATTCCGAAACATTATTGGTAATCCCATATTTAACTTTAGGTGAATATCATCTACATTCTCTGCACAGCAGTTGTCCGTTCACAGACATCAGGTTCTCAGAATAAACACCACAGCTTTCGCAGTAGCCAGATATCTCTGCTTTAGCTGGTTCTCTATAACTCTCGATATCAGAAGCATTTATCCTCTCCAATTCTCTCGTAACATCCAGAAGACCAGGAGATATCTCTAAGATATCGTTCTCAGTTATAAGTCCTAACAGATCTCCTTCTTTGATCACGGGTAAACGTCGTATGCCCAAGTCAGCCATTATCTCGGCGGCATCCTTTATATCCTTGTCTGGTTTGATAGAATGCACTGGAGCCGACATTATTTCTTCGATCATGACTTCATCTGGATTCAGACCTTCAGCCACAGTTTTGAAAACGATGTCCATCTCTGTGATTATACCATCCATATCCCCATATTCGTCCAAAACCAACAAACTACCTACTTTTCCTTCTTTCATCAATTCGGCAGCTCTCTTGACAGTTGCGTCCTTCTTGATGATGATCGGATTGGTGGTCATGATGTCTTTGACCAATATTTTTGAATGATTTAGTCCTTCCATGTTTACCCCTATTTGAATATAAGTCTGAATCAATTATTAAATGTTTCGAAGAAACGGTTAGGATGATTCAAAATATATATAACACACTTTACGATATCACATTCAGGTTACTATGGAATTTAAATTACGAGCTTTACTGGAATTCAGTGGATCGATCGATGATGCAGAAGAGGATATAGACGAGATAATAGAAGATGCGAATTCAGACCTTCTGAAAAGGGGGATCCCTAACGATGTTGAGGATGGAGGAGCTGAAGTTACTGATCATTCTATATCTGATGATGAGTTAGATATAAAGATCGTATCAGATAGATACGTGAGAGCTCACGATGCTTTGTTGAGATTGAGGAAGAAGTTCGGTCAGGAATTGGGCCCTAAGCATCATGTAGGTGTCAGAGAGATAGATATCCAGGAATACGATATAACTTTTGATCTAGAAATAGAACCGAAAGATGAATTCGACCTTCCATTCGTTAAAAAGATCGAGTTTGAAGACAAGTCATGTACGATATCTGTTGGAGGGTTGACAGAAGAGCAGTTATCCAATAATTATGTTGACAGGATCATCAAAAGAGTGAAAGAAAAAGTGAATGCACAATATTATGAAGGGAAAGAAGAGAAGTGGGAGCTTATCTGGGAATCCGGTGAAAAGGAGCATGTGTGGGATAAGGATCCTACAGAGGTCATGGAAGAGAAGGAGTGGATCAAAAAAGGCCCTACTAAAGGGAAGTGGTTCTACAGACCTCAAGCTGCGAAGATTCTGAAGACTATGGAGAAGATAGCTGTCGAAGAGATATTGGAACCACTGGGTTTTGAAGAGATAATAGAATCGATGATGGTCCCCTTCGATGTATGGGTCGAAACAGGTCACATGGAAGGTATCCCAAACGAAGCATACTATATCTCAGAGCCTAAGACCAGGAATCCAGAGGAGTGGGAAGAGATAATCGACGAGATAAAGATCTCCAAAAAAGTTCCAACCGATAAAATAGATGATATGACAACGCACCCAAGAGCCGGTGTTTGTTATGCTCAGTGTCCTGTTATCTATTGGTCTTTGAGGAGCGAAACGATAGCTGATGACGATCTTCCTGTTCTAGTTTATGAGAGCAGTATTCCTAGTGCTAGATACGAATCCGGTGGGCGGCACGGTATCGAGAGAGTGGATGAGTTCCACAGGATAGAGCCCGTCTATATCGGGACCAAAGATCAGTTACTGGATCTGAAAGAAAAACTGATCGAGAGATATAAGCACGTATTTGAAGATATAATGGAACTGGAATGGAGGATAGCCAACGTAGAGCCGTTCTATCTTCAGCAATCCGGTAATAAAAAAGAAGAGATGGATACTGAATTGGGTACTATAGATTTCGAAGCGTATCTACCGTATAGAGGTAGTAGGGATGAGAGTGAATGGTTGGAATTCCAGAATTTGAGTATATTTAGGAAGTATACTGAATCGTTCAATATCAAATCACAATCACACAAACTTTATTCGGGCTGTTCGGGAATAGGATTGGAAAGATGGGCTGCAGCCTTCTTGGCACAAAAAGGTCTAGAACCGGAAAATTGGCCCGAAAAATTTAAAAAGAAGTTCGGTAAAATGCCAAGAGGCTTTAGGCTTATGTGAGATTGAGAACCAAAAAGTAGTTATATCATATATAAATCTCACAAAAGACAGTCAGGAGAAATAACAATGGCAAGGAGAAAATCCAGGCGTGCAAGCAGACGTGTAAAAGATAAGTGGAAGAGCAAAAAATGGTATAGAATAGTCGCGCCAGATATGTTCGACGGATCTGTAGTTGGAGAAACAGTAGCCTCAGAACCAGATCAATTGTTAGGTAGAATTTCAGAGATAAGTCTTCAAGATTTAACTGGTGACTTTTCTAGAGTTCACATCAAAGTTCAACTCAAGATTGATGGGATCCGAGGTGGAGAATGCATAACACGATTTATCGGACATGACATGACGACTGACTATGTCCGTAGATTGACAAGAAGAAGGCGTTCTAAGATTGATGCTAATTTTGATGTAAAGACTAAAGAGGGTTATAAGATCAGGATCAAACCTCTTTCAGTAACTGATAAAAGGATCAATTCATCGATCAAACGTTCTATCAGAAATAAACAGAAAGAAGTCATAAAAGAGATAGCTAATGAATCTACTTTACCAGAACTCGTCAGTAAGATGATTTTCGGTGACTTGGCTAAAGAAGTCGCCAAATCATGTAAAGAGATATATCCTCTGAAGAAGGTAGAGATCAGAAAATCAGAAGTTTTGTCTAGACCTAAGGATGAGGAACTTGAAGTCAAGATTATCACAGAAGAAGAGCTAGAGGAAGAAGAAAGTGAAGAAGAGGAAGAAGGCGCTGAAGAAGAAGAGGAGGAAGAAGAGCCTACTCAGACAAAGCCTGAAGTTATCGACGACTTCCAGAATATAGAAGGTGTCGGTCCAACGATGGCAGAAAAACTGTACGACGGCGGCTTCAAATCATTCGCTGAACTAAGGAAAGCGACCAAAGAAGAATTACAGGAAGTCGAAGGTATTGGAAAGACTGTTTCCGAAAAGATCTACAACACCTTGCACGGAGAATAAAAAAACAAAACTGTCGGGGTAGCTCAGCCTGGCGGAGCGCTAGACTCATAGGGAATTTAAGTAGCGTTCCGATAACTTTTAAGATTATCCAGAGTAATCGGAAAGAAACCTGTTAGGTTTCTCAATGGAAAAACTCCTGAGAAATCTTGTAGGAAATCGTAAAGATTTCTTACGATTTCAGGAATT
>CAYSTL010000092.1:0-6813 GCA_964433785.1 uncultured Thermoplasmata archaeon | reverse complement strand
TATGGATGGATCTGGTGGTTTTGAGGAGAAAAATATTATTATCAAAGTTTCAGAAGATAAAGTGAAAGGTGGTTTATTGTACAAACCAGAGGGTGAAGGACCGTTTCCACTTGTATATTTTGGGGCCGGATCTGGTGCTGATCCTGTACAGTATTCTTATTATGGTGAATCCTTCGCAAAAAACGGATTCATCACATTTATACATGGACCGACTAGAAGAGCTGCTGATTTCCCATCAAAGATACACTGGGAAATAAGAAATGACAGAGACTTTCTTTTCGAACGTAATCTAAAAGAAGATTTAGAAGTGATATCTCAACTGAAAAAAAGGAAAGATGTAGATTCTAATAGAATCATAGTTGCTGGTCATTCTGGTGGAGCTAACTCTGCTTATCGGATAGCAATCGAGGAAAAAGATATCTCAAGCGTGATAGCTATTGCTGGCCGCTTTCCACCGGATGATATAGATGAGTTAGATACGAATCTATTACTCGCAACAGGAAAAGAAGATTCTATAGTGCCACCTGAGACGTTAAAGGAGATAGCTTATAATGTCACTGGTAAGAAGTTGGTCAGTGGAGAAGTGAGTGGTAGTTTTGAACAGAATAATGCTACAAAGATATATGTTTCAGAATCTTCAGGTCACCTGACTGAAGCTATTGATGAGAAATTGATTGAAGAGTCGGTAGAATGGGCAGCAGCTTCAGTTGGAGAAGATGTGACCACCGAGATCGATACAAAGTCCTTTAAGACGATGACTATCCAATTGATATCTGCTCTTACAGTCCTTATTGGAGTATTATTACTAGCAGGAGGTCTTAGAGAGAGATTTGATTTATTGGATAGATACGAATTGTTTATTCCTATATCGGCTTTTATAATATTGTTCTTAGTTTTGATCACGACAGTTTCTATGCAGTTCATTAATCTCGATCCTGTTGGTTATAGATGGTTACATTATCTTTTGATAGTTATGATCGGAATTTTGACCTCTTTTTCTTTTTATAAGTTATCTAAAAAGTATAGATTTGAGAGGAAATACAAGATGTTAACTTTCGATCTATCTTTCTTTTTATTAACTGGATCGATATTCATACTCGTGTCAACACAGTTAGTCCTCTTTCAACTTGTTACTATAGTCGTACTTGGTTGTTTACTTATGTTATCTTTGATGGGAATATCCTTAGTGATGTTGAAAACTGGTATGAATTTAAGACAGCGATTAGTCTTTGATCTTCTAGCTGCTACATGGCTTCTTCCAGTCCTAGTGCCTGTTTATCCTATCTAGGAGGGGAAAAAACGATAAGCGTTTAGCACCATTACAGTTTAGATAGGTGTTGATAAATATGAAATTCAAAACTCTGTTCATGGCCCATACTCCAAAAGCAGATAAAGAAGAGCATAAATCAAAGATAGAAACAGAGAAGTATGTTCTCTATGTCAATCTTGTGAGGAATCAGGAAGAAGCACTTGAGACTGCTGAAGAATATGCCGAGGAAAAAGGTATACAATCGATAATACTTTGTCCTGGTTTTACCCACGAAGACGTTGCTGAGATATCAGAATCACTTGATGATGTAGGAGTCAACGTTGCTAGAGGAGACGGACCAAGCGGTATGATAGCTAAAGAGGCTATGCACGAAGCAGGTTGGTTCGAGTAATCTCTATCTTTTTTTATTTAGAAAAGGTTGTTTGCTTCACGAGCTTATATGCTTCTTTATGATTTTCATCACTTTTTCAGGATTTCTAGTGGAAAATACAATCTCTCTAACAAAGCCGCTGTTCAATGAAATCACGATTCGATCACCTGCAGCAATATTGTAGATGATCCTAAAATTTCCCTTACCTCTCCAAAAACGTAGCCCCCATCCACCATACTTGACTGAAGAGCCTTCATCTACGGAGCAATCTTTGACGTTTTTCCACGAAATTTTCTTTTTCATTACCCCGTATATGATAAAGATCCCATCGTTATCTATTTTTATTTTCATCCTGCTGAAGTTGATGGTCATAGCTAATAAAAACACGGCCATCATCAGCCAAAACCAATTAGGAAGAGGTTCAGCCCAGGTAGGTTCTACTGTGATCTGGTGTATGTAAATTAAGAAGAATGCAGAAGTAACAACTGAAAGTATAATAGTGGATATTTTTGAGAACAGGACTTCTTCATAAGAATTAGTTTTGATCTTGTTAAATCCCCCAGATCCTGGAATGTCTTTTTTGCTGGTTATTGATTCATTGATATATTTTGTTTTCATTTTCTTTCCCTCCCTAGTGAATCCTTAGGAGGGTTGAGACTTATATAAACATATCTTACACATTATTTGAATAAAAAAGTAAGTCTGATTTTTTAGAATATATTCTTAAATCTCTTGAATTAGTTTCAAGAGTAAGATCAGATCTCTTCTCTCGTCATCTCTCCCCACTTAGTTTCTTTACGCAGGAATTGTATCGTTCCTTTGATTCTCCATAGAGTGTGAAGTTGTCGATATCCGAAGTTTTCGAATATAGCCAAAAGTAGAAGTTTCAATCTATCCTTAGGATCTTCATATCTTTTCAGTGTGATCTCTGCTAAAATCAAAGATGAAAGTGACAACAGGACACCGAAAATAACAGCTACAGCCAGGAACAATAAAAAGTAAGGTAGACTAAAAATTCCTAATAAAAAGAAAATTATGAACATTATATAGCCAGATATTTCAACTATAGGTCCAAACAGTTCAAAAAATAGAAAGAACGGTAATGCAAATACACCTAATTTTCCATATTTAGGGTTGAATATCATCTCTTTATTGTAAGTCAATGTTTCAATAAGTCCTCGCTGCCATCTAGCTCTCTGTTTTGACAATATCTTTCTCTTTTCAGGGACCTGTATCCAGCAGACTGGATCGGGCAAGAAAGATATATCATAATTCTCGTTCTCTTTTCTCATCTTCTTGTGCAGCCGGATGACAGCATCTATGTCTTCTCCCACAGTTGTTGTCCTATATCCTCCGATGTCCGTTAAAGATTTTCTTTCAAAAAGACCAAAAGCTCCAGATATTATAGGAAGAGAGTTTATCCTGCTCCATCCACTCCTACCAAAAAGAAAAGCTCTTATATATTCCATCACCTGCATCCCAGGTAGGAATTTTTTCGGCAGCTTTGCCTTGGTGACTTCAGAAGAGACGACTTCACAATTATTCAGGACTCTAACTATTCCTCCTATAGCTACAACCCTTGAATCTGTATCCATGTATTTCCTAACCAGTTTTTGAAGAGCATTTTTCTCGACCAAAGTATCTGCGTCGATAGCCAATACAAGATCGGTTCTAGAGTGGTTTATACCTGCATTTAAGGCATCGGCCTTACCTCCGTTTTCTTTATCTACAACCGTCAAACTATTGTTCTCAACCGTATTATATAAAGAATTATATAATGATTTGATCGGTTCAGTATCTATCTTTTGATCCACCTCTCTAACGACTTCGATCAATTTGAAGTCACTTTTAAGTCTTCCTAAGGTGTTGTCGGAAGATCCATCGTTGACGACTATAACTTCAAGTTTTGGATACTCCAGTTCAAGAAGCGATTTCACGCTCTCGGTTATTACTTTTTCTTCGTTATAAGCAGGGACTATGATGGTTATCCCAGGGACTAATTTGCAACCTTCTCTATCACAGATATCGAAGTCAGGTTTTCTACTATGAAACAATACTTCTTTGACTCCCAGGAATAACAAGATCAAATAGCTTGAATTGATCATAATGAAGTAGATAAGTACAAATATACTATATATGGTGAGAAATGCCAATAGTGTTTCAGATAGCGTCAAAATTACCCCCTCCTAAAAATGATTTACGTAATGCTTCATTAGTAGTCTCTGGATACTTATCCCTGTAATCTTCTATCTTTTCTCTTCCTTTTTTACCAAAACTTGAAAGAGCTAAAAAAGCGTTCAACCGGACTTCAGGGTCTTCATCATTAGCCAGTTCATCGAGAAGAGGTATAGTATCTTTAGTCTCTGTTTGACCGAGTGCTATTGTAAGCTCTTCCCAAGAATCTAAACCCCCTTCGGAAGATATCTTGCTGAGAGATATAGCTATCTCCTTTCTGACTCTAGTGCTCTCGTCATTTTTCATTTTCTTTAATATATCAAGCCCATCGATGGATTTTATCCTCCCAATTGACTTAACGACTTCACTCCTGATATCTTCTGATGAATCTTTAAAATTCTTTAGAATATCGATCGAATCTTTTTCACCTTCCCTTCCAAGTAGGATCACTCCTGCCTTTTTCAATCTGTGATTATCGTATCTAGTCAGGTTCTTAAGATGCTTTACAGGGATCTCAGCTGCCATCAACTTCACATGAAGATAATCATCCACATGAGTGCTGTAAAAGTTAAAGATATCCTCAATTTTCTCTTTTAAAGTATGATGACGATGGATAGTCAACAGGTCAAGTGCAGCTAATCTGACCTCGTTATTTTGAGATAATAGATGAGGTATAACATATTGATCGTTTGGTAGGATCCTCAATTTTTTCCAAGTGGCAAATGTCTGCGCTTTATTATACCATCTTTTGCTCTTCAGTTTATCTACATCTTCAGAAGCAAATCCACAACTGATATAGATTTCTTTTAAAACGTCATGGTCAAATTTATCTTCTTTTGCCTGTTCTATCAGATAATCTTTAAAATACTTTTTTTTATCTATCTTTTTGATGAGGTGTTTTTTTTCTATTTTACCTTCCTCATAATCTTCCAAGAGTTTTTCCCAATAAGATTTTCTTTTTTCGATCGAATTATATTCTTTTACATTTTTATATACCAGAAAAATATAGGCTATCGAGATGGCCAAAAGTACTATACCGAGAATGATCAGCAGATAAGATACAATTTCGAATAACCAATCACCCAATATATTATAGACCATTATTTTCTACCCGATAATTCTCTCTTTAATAGACTCCGATGTTCATTTTCTATATATGCAAGGTAAGATAAAAGATTTGATACTGCCTTTTTATCGACTTGCTCTGACATTGTTTCATAAAATTCAGAGGATTTTTTTTCTTTTTCAATAGCTTCTTCTAAAAGTTCATTTACCCCATAATGTTCATCCTTTATTTCAATCTCACCTGAAAAATCTTTCTCTACCTCGACATCCTCTATATTTTTCTCAGGAAAGAAATCTACGAACATGGATCTGATTCTTTCCTCGTGAGATTTCTCATCATCTATCAATCCATCTACTATAGTCCTTATAGTGTCATCGCTGTTGATTTTTTTTATTTTTTTATAAAGCTGTTGAGCATCGATCTCTGATTCTAAAGCTATCGATAGGATATCCTCTAATCTTAATCCGGCAATATCATTTTCTGTGAGATTTTCCATCATCTATTTAATATATTACATTTATTTAATGATATGGAATGAATGGCATATCTTAATTTTTTATAACTCAGTTTTTGTAATTCTTCTCAAAATTTATTTCTTCCTATAGGCATAAGGTCTAGAGTGTTTATTTGATAGGATATATAAATAATAAATGAGAACCTAAATCAATAATATTTAATAGTGCTCTTTAATCATTAACCTGATGAAAAGTATGGGGGAGAAAGAAGCATCAGTTAAGGTTCGAGATAAATATGAGATAAAGATCCGTAAATTGTTTTATGTACTGCTTCTACTCTTCTTTATCTGGGTCGTTTATATTTTCACTGTCAGATGGGATGGTGATCTTTTTGATCTTATCAATCCGATCTTGAACGGTCTAGTGACTATTTTTTTAGTTATCGGTAGTTTTTCTTTGATATTCCATAGAAAGTATGGTAAGTTTAACACTATGAAGGTCATAGAGGTAGTGATAGGTATATCTTTAGTCTTGACTTTTGTCACCATGATCGGGGGTTATTCCCTGTACAGTCCATTCCTTTTACCTGTTTTTAAGGAATATATCTCAAGACTCGGTTACTTCATTATGCCTGTAGTTACTTTTTTTGTATTATTCCTCTCTTACCTGACAGGATTTATTCTTCTTCTCCTTCAAAGCTTTGGATTAGGAAGTATTTTGATGATCTTTCAGAGAAGTTACTTTAATAAGATAATCAAAGATATAAGGAAAATGGCCGAGGTAAATGAGAAGGAAAGAGATTTTTGGAGCGGCGTTTATCACAGTTTTCTCAGATGGATATTCGATATACCCAAGGTTTTAGATACATCTGAGATAGCGATCGAGAGAAAGGTAATTAATGAAAAATTTTCCTGGAAAAATTTTGGACAGGCTTTCTTTTTAGAATCAATACTAGCCGTTGTTTTTGCGATCTACATCAGCTTGAATCCATTACTTCTAGCACAGAGGACTTTAGGTGAATTATTTGCTCTTGCCTCAGCTGTTTCCTATTTCATACCTATAATAGTTATACCCCTTTTCATTTTTAAGAAACTCAATGTTAAGATCAAAGGACCAGCTGCTGATTTCTTTCTATTCGAAGGAGCTCGCTCCAGATTGATGGGGCTTATTCTTGCCTTGGGTACGATAGTGCTTTTCCTGAGGTTAGCACTGAGGACTTTCGATCCGGAAATTTTGATTGATTCTTTCCTTTTCTACTTTGCTGGTTTCATTATGAACACTTTCTTCATCACTTTTGTTTATTTCAATTATTTTGAAGAGCTACTAGCTGAGGATATACTCGATGATGATCCGTGATCAAATTGGTCTTTTTTGTAAATGGATTGTATTTTAAAGTATTTTTAGGAATTAGATTATTTCATACATGTCTTCTTTTGAGATACTCTTCTATTCTGTAAATTACTTACTTTTGATATCT
>CAYSTL010000091.1:0-6844 GCA_964433785.1 uncultured Thermoplasmata archaeon | reverse complement strand
TCGAATGGGAATTCAGAATCTCTGCTCCCTTCACTCACGTTTATCTCTGCACCTTCGAGTTCGACCTTGACTTTCAATTCATTGTTCACCATGAAAATTTCATCTTTCTTTTCAGCTCTAGTGAGTAAACCGTCAGCATCATGTAATAGTGGATGAGTGTAAGATTCCATCGGGAATAGTTCATCTTCCTTCTCTATCGAAGGCGTAATTTCGATATTCTTTACTTGTTCATCTTCAAAATCGATCTTTAAGGGAAGTTTGAAACCACTGTTCTCTTCCTCTTCTAGAGTGAATTCAGTCCTTCCTACCTCTTCATCGATCTTGTATTCTATCTCTCCTGAGAGTGCTTTTTCAGTATTGTTTTTGAGATCAAAATATACGTCTTTTTCTTTATCATCGAACAGGTAATTCAGATCCCTATGACTGTTTACCTCTACAGCCGGTTTGACTTTACCACCTGTTGTCAATTTGAATTCCTTCTCATCCATCCTTATCTTCGTATCGATCGTTTCGGATTCTTCGTGAGATGATTCGTAGGTCTCTGCTTCATTGCTGACTAAAAATTCTCTAGAGATAACTTTTGATTCTCCTTTCTTCACGTTGACTGTTCTAGGAAAATCTTCTTTGAATTCCAACCCATCGAATGGATCAATATCTATCTGTAGGTCTTTTTCCTCTTCAGTATCATTTTCTATCTCGATGCGGTAGTGATTTGCGATACCCATGTGGATATCGTGTGAATCTACTTTAGCTTCTATAGAGAATTCTTCCTCACCCAGTTTTCTCCTTATACCTGTGAGACCCCATCCGTACTTGTCTATATCGACTTCCAACCAGTCATCTTCATCTTCGAATCTGTAGCGGTATATCTTCATGTCATCGACTGTCATATCGTTCGGTGCCTGTTTCAGCTCTCTCTCTTGGTTCTGATACCAGTCTGGATGTACATCGAGCCATTTTTTAGTCAGTTCGTTCTGATGTAGAAGAGGGATATAATCCTGCATATAAACTGATGTATCTGGTACCCAGAACATACCTACCTTCTTGTAGAGCGGTACAGCTTCCAGGTTACCTGACCAGGTGTGAAGGTCAACTCTTTCGAAACCTTCCTCACCTGCTTTTTCTATCGCCTTTAGTAATAATCTTTTACCGAACTTTTTACCTAAGACTCTGGGTATAACACCGAGCAGTGCTACGTAGGATCCTTCTTGATCTCTCCAGTGAGGTTTTAGGTTACAGAATCCCACCGGTACGTTTTCTTCATCGACTGCTATAAAATCAGCTATGCTGGAACTCTCGTCCAACCAATCTCTGACCCTTTCTTCATCGAAGGGTACACCTCCACCGAAGCCCCCCGGCCATGATTCTTTGAACTTGTTGAACATCTCAGCTATTTCCTCTGCCATGGAAGGTTCATACGTGACAATCTTTCCTTTCGATTCACTCAAATAAATCACCGTTTTTACTGGGAATACAGGAGGTGTTATTATAAGTTTATTTTAAGAAATGTAAAAATAGAAAGATATCTCCTATTTAGGGATGAATACCAGTGGATTCATCTCCCACGCATCGTATCTGTCTGCTTCCTCCGTAATATCCCAGACGCTTTGAGGCCATGTACCTAAGATATCGTGTATCTTCCTGTGAGAAAGTAGACTCTCGCCATTTAACACAAGTTCAAACCTTTCTTCAAATTTTTCTGGTCTCCAGGAAGCGTTTTCATCCAGGTATTCTTCCGGATCTTCAGCGACCTTTTTGAAAAAATTTTGCGCGTACTCGTTGTGATAGGTGATCATGAGATAACCACCTGGATCTACTGCATCGTATAGATTGTTCAGCATCTTTTTCAGGTCAGATATATAGCATAGAGTGAAGAAAGAAGATATCATATCGAATCTACGATCTGGATGGAAATCCGGTAAATCGGCCTTCTCAAAGGAGACGTTGTCGTATCCTTTTTCCACCGCCTTTTCATGGTTTAAACCAAGTATCCTCTCTATACAGTCGTAACCAACGACTTCAGTATCTGGATACTTCTCAGCTACACTGAATACAGCGGATCCCAGTCCACATCCTACGTCTGCATATGTGTCTGGAACACCTTTCTTTTCGAAGAATTCCAGGAGTGGTTTTACAGTATACTTGGCCATGGGTGTGTTATCAGCGACCTTATCTCCCTTTGCTGCTTTCCAGTACTCTCCCCAGTCTATGGTTTCGTGATATTTTCTTTTGACCATGATATCTTTGTTTAATTTTCAATCGACTATGCTATTGATTACTTAATTATTATGTTCTTTTTTCATCTTATGAACGACAAATAGAGTTCTAATTAGGATAGAATATTGGAAATCATTATATATTTTGATCATTTTAGAAAAATCAGTAAGGTGAACTATATTGAACTATGATCTGAAGAAAGGATTGTCTCTGTTAGCTATATCTTTGATTTTATTATCTTCTGGATGCATAATGGAATCGTCCGGTGAAGATGTGACACGTTATCGCTTCGTGATGGATGCTTCCTGTAGACACGTGAATAGCAGTGTACCTGATACTCAAGAAAATATGGAAAGATTGGAAGATGCACTATCACAAAATGAATCTATCACGGTCAAGAGTGTGGATGAAGATGTGTTGCAATTTGAGATATCGGATTATTCTGAAGATTTCGGTTTGAATTTTACAGAAGATGTTCTTCTTTTTGGAAATGTAACAGTTTTGGACGAAGAAGTGAAGATATATCCTAAGATGGAATTTACAGATAAAGTTATGGATAACAACTTCACCAGTGATCAAACCATAGAGAACAAAGTCAGGGATATCATCCTTTCAAATTGGAAAGGGATCCTCAACAATGTAGAACGGATATATGATGTAAATTTTGTATCCTTCGCTGTGCATACGAGCGTTTCTACTTATCTGGGTTCATGAATCGTTTGTTTGAAGTAGGATCGTTATCACAAGAGCTCGAATATTTGATCGAAGTACTCTTTCCCATAATCGTAGAAATCATCCGACTCGATCATATCTATAAGTTCTGACCTATTCACACTTTTTACTTCGCTGACTTCTTCATTTGAAATATCTATCGATTTTTTTGAGATATCATGCCAAATTTTAATTAAGTAAAATGAAATCGGGCGTTCATTCGGTATTATTTTTAATAGATTCATGAGGTGCAAAAGATGGTCGGTCGTGAAATAATAGGTGTTTCTCTCGCTGCTGGTTCAGGCATGATCAGCGTGATTATGGCCCTCATATTCATATATTATTCTTACAAAAATGCGTTGGAATTGAAGGGCGCTGTAGGTAAGTTCCTTACTGCCATCGGTTCTGTGTTTTTTTTGATGCCAGGTTTCATCTATGCCGGTGGTTTTGCTGATGCGCATTTTGAACATATATTGAGATATGCCGCTTTCATGTTGTTTCTGGTAGGTCTTCTTTTGATGTTGAACGGCGGTGTGTTCACACTAAGAGTTTTGTACAGGGGTGAGGAAGACAAATCACCTAGGAAGATACTGGAAAGGCTTCCCAACGGCTCTTATCTTATCACGGGGTACACAGCTTTGATCTTCCTTGCATTTCCGTTCTATATGATCAGCATATATGCTACAGTCAGGACCATCTATGGATACATCGCACTGTTGGGAGTGGTCATATGTTATACTTCCTTCGCTGTGGGTGAGAGAAAACTGTATTCAAAACTGACTGTATCGACCTCTTTGGATGAGCTTCCAGAAGAGAAGTTGATACTGTTGAGAGAGGACGTTTATACATTGAGACTTTTCACTTCCCTGACAAACGATTACCTTGACAGGATAAAACAGAGCGTCGGTGAAGATAGTTTGAGGGAATTCTTTGGATCTGAGAGTGTTGAGGATCTAGAAATATTTTCGACCGATGTTTTGGATGAAGAGGGTAGGTTATCGGTTGATGAGTTAAGATCCTGTCTGAGTTCCGATAATAAAAGTGGAAGGATCGATGAGATATGCACTGAATTCAGTGATCTACTCTCTGAACTGGTCGATTTTCACGCGAGATCGACTTTCATCGATTATGCAAGGTCGGAATTGGAGAAAAGTTTCATGAAAGTGCGTGATAAAGTCGGTGAGAATCCGATAATATTTGAAGTTATCAGAAATCTTCCTGAAGGAGTTATGGAGGAAGAGGGATATTCCCTGATGTCCAGGCAGGAACTTGAGTCAAGGGTAGAGAAGAGGACCGCTGAGCTGGAGAATCTGATGGATACCATGGTCGATACACTGATGAAAGTCGATGATGAAGGCAAGATAGAATTGGTGAACGATTCGTTCTATGAACTCCTGGGTTATGAGGAAGAGGACATAATCGGCAGCGAAGCTGACAGGATATTTGCACCTGAAGGTTCCAGTAGTGATGAAAAAGAAGGATTGTCATGGCCTGAGATACAGGATATGATAAAAGAAGAAGGTTATGTGAAGGACTTAGAGGTCTATTATAGAACAGATGGAGATAAGAAGATACCTGTTTCATTCTCAGCCTCTTTGATGGATGAAGAAAGTGGAGGTATAGTATGTGTTGGAAAGGATATAACTGAGAGGAAAGAAGCCGAGGATAGGGCTGAGTTCCTGCATTCTCTGTTAAGGCATGATCTAGGGAACAAACTACAGGTGACCAGTGGATTTTTGGAGCTGTTGGAAGGAGCAGATCTTACTGAGAAGGAGGAACGATTTTTAAAGGATTCATTGAACAGCATCGATGAAGGAATAGAGTTGATACAGAACGTCAGGACACTTAACAAGCTGGATCGAGATGAAGAGATGAAGTCAATTGATGTTAGTGAGAAAATAGAAGAGAGTGTCGAAAGACATATTGATCTGAGCGGTGAGAAGGGCATAGAGATAGAAAATCAGATCGAGGGGGTACATCACGTTGAAGGAGGTATGCTTTTGAAGGAATTGTTCTCAAATCTTATAGAGAACTCTTTGAACCATTCTGAAGGTAGTGAGATAAAGATATCTGTGGATGAGGGAGAAGATATGATCGATGTGGTGGTCGAGGATGATGGAAAAGGAGTCCCTGATGAAAAGAAAGATGAGATCCTCGAGATAGGAAATAAAGGTGAGAGTTCATCTGGCTCCGGATTGGGTATGTACCTAGTGAATAGGATAGCTGAGATATACGGTGGGGGTATCTCTGTCGAGGATTCTGAGTTGGGTGGAGCTAGATTTGTTGTAAGTCTTAGAAAAGCTGGATCTTGAATGTATATTTGGATGAGCTAGTCTTGATGAACTACCTGCCACCTTGGTCCACTTTTGCGATCATCATCTCTGATTCCCTTCTCTTTTTACTGCTCCCCATCAGAAGTATGATGAAGAAACCTATAACTAGTAAAGGCCAGAAGCTGTATGGAAAATAGTAATACCATACGACAGCAGTTGCGATCGCGCCGATAACACCGATCATCTCCAATATAGGTAAGTCTTTCATCTTTTACTCCCTAAGATGTTATATCCGTGACGAATAATAAATATTCGGATTGATGAAAGGCAAATTGTATGTTGAAATCTGTATCTATTGAGCATAAATCCCTGCGGTTCGAGCATCATTTGTTAGGATCGTACTGCAGATATTTTCCTCTTCCAGATCCCACAACTCTGAACATCTTCTTCTTGATCTTCTTTTTACCTCTTATATTTCCGATAATATATCCGATTATGAAAGCAATTATCCCAGCAAATATCATGTTGAAAGTCAGTATCATCTGTTTTCACCTTTGTGGTCTATGGTCGATATGATTATCTCACCTTCTTGGTGATGAAAATATGAAGAATTTATTTAATTTTTACTTATTATTAAAGTCCGAAAAAGGAGATATGTAATTTGTTAAAACTATTCTTTTGATTTTTACGGGCTTGATAATTTTGTTAACACAAATTTTTTCAAATGTTTACGAATTAACTTATCGGAGAATGGAAGATGAATGAAATATATAGACAGACCATGATGATGGTAAAGTTGGGATTAGCGATATTCTTTATAACTGGTGTTATATCGAGTTTTTTCAACACAATTTTAGGGGCTTTTGGTATATGGAACATCATCGGTTCTTTATATCTGTTGATCATGTTATTTTTATCTCCTC
Source organism: uncultured Thermoplasmata archaeon (assembly GCA_964433785.1). GTDB lineage: Archaea > Thermoplasmatota > Thermoplasmata > Halarchaeoplasmatales > Halarchaeoplasmataceae > CAYSTL01. The sequence goes on along the minus strand of CAYSTL010000091.1, from coordinate 720 downwards.
TACTATCTGTAATTGTAGGTGGGATCCAGGGATGGATGTCTAATGATCACGATAGTGCTCTTAAAGCTGGACTGATATCAGGTTTCTTTGGATATAATATATTTAATATATCCATGGCATTTATCACATCGATTTTTTCAGGGGAGATCATCTCAACTTTTGGAGCCATCATGTCAGAAAGCTGGATATTTATGATCATATTGTCTTTGGCCACTTCGATGATATGTGGTATCTCATCACTCATCACTTCATATTTTTCTGAACGCATGGATATTATTAAAGGATCTCAAGAATCGGAGAAGGATCGGAGATCATATTCAATAAAGTTGGATAAGACTCATCAAAAAAGTTCAGATAAGGAAAAAGACGTCGGTTTAGAAAGTGAATCTTCGGATTACAAGACTAGCGATGATCGATCAGGATTAGGCTGAGTGAGGAGAAAGAATTGATTTCGTTAGTTGTTGAACTCAATCGTCTATCAAAACAGTCCTGTGATGATCAGGATCATACCGAATAAAATCAACCCATATCCAAAAAATTTGGTCAAGTTAACGTTCCAATCCGTAGGCTCTACATCAGACCAGGCTCTCTTACTTCCAATAGAATCGATCTGCTCTCCGAACCTGGTGATCTTGTATGGCCACTTGGCTAGCGGGAATCCGATGAGGAGTAGAAATGCAGCGAATATAAATTGAGCCATATTGAATAAAAGTTCGAGGT
>CAYSTL010000090.1:0-6872 GCA_964433785.1 uncultured Thermoplasmata archaeon | reverse complement strand
GAATTAAACGGAAAATTAATAGGTTATGCCTTATTGAGTAGTGATAGAGCGAAAAAACCTATATATGTATCATCGGGTCATAAGGTCTCGGTTGAAACAGCATTAAAGATTGTAAAGGATCATTGTAAATATAAAATACCTGAACCGATAAGAAAAGCACATATAATTGCTAATAAAAGGAGGAAAAATGATGAGTAAAATACCACTTTATTATCATGAAAAGTACGGTGAATACCGATTTGGAAAGTTTCATCCATTCAATCCAAAAAGGTTCCCAGATTTTGTTGAATTAGTGAAGGATACCCCTGGTATGGATTCTAGGATGGAAGTTGTAGAATCACCGAGTGCAGATGATGATGATTTGAGGTTAGTACATGAAGATAGTTACATAAAAAAAGTTAAAAGATTGGAAGAAAGAAATGGTAACCTTACTATGGATACTCCAGTCCTAAAAGGAACTCCTGACGCTGGCAGAAGGATAGTTGGAGGAAGTCTAGAGGCAGCCAAGAATATAGGGCCAGGTAAAACTATAATCAATTTAGGCGGACTCCATCATGCAGGCCCAGATTATGGAGAAGGGTTCTGTATATTCAATGATGTGGCAGTAGCTGCAAAATATCTAGAAGATGAAGGTAAAACAGTTTGTATTTTCGATACCGATGCTCATCAGGGTAACGGGACTATGGATATATTCTATGAAGATTCTAAGGTTCTTTTTATTTCTATACATCAGGATCCATCAACATTGTATCCTGGTAGAGGATATATCCGTGAAATAGGGCACAACGCAGGTGAAGGTTTCACTGTGAACATCCCCATGCCTAGAGATGCTAATATAACTGAATATCATTATGCGATAGAGAATGTGGTTAAACCTATTGTATCCCAGTTCAATCCGGAAGTAATAATCAGAAATGGTGGTTCAGATCCACACCAATCTGACTCTATCACAGATCTCGCTCTAGATATGAGAGGGTTGGAATATTTGGGAAAAACTTCAAGAGAGATGGCGGATGAAAATAATTCTGGATACATCGATTTGATGCTTTCTGGTTATGGTTTAAGAGTGGTAGAAGGCTGGCAGGCTATAACAAAAGGAGCACTCGATTTAGATATACCATTGCCTTCTGATCAAAAGATAGGTGAGATCGGCCATGAGCCAAAGAAACAGTTGAAGAAGGATATGGAGGATTTAAAACACATACTTAGTGATTATTGGGATTTCTAGAGAGGATCCTCAGATATCAACTCATTTATATCTTTTAATCTAGTATTCTTGTATTTTCCTATTAGTATTGATGTTAATTAGGATTTATTTTTTTCCAATTAAGAATCCTCTTTTACTCTTAGATTGGAAAAGGTTTAATAGTTATGATTTAAAACATTAGAATTGTAGACCGGGATATCACATGTTAATCACAGATGAATACCGTTACATTTAAATAAAACACCGGTTTAATGACCACCTAACTCAATCTGTTGACCAGACGTGATGGGCAATTCAGTGGTGAACTGAAACCCAATTGAACACGTCACGGTCAATGGAAGATAAGCAGTAATCTATATCTCTTTGGTATAGCTGTAGTCTGTACAATGCTTGATATAGATATATTGCATATAACGCAGTTAAAAATATACTGAGGTGTACTTATGGTAGATATACATCGTCCGCGCAGAGGCTCTATGGGTTATTCCCCACGAAAACGTGCCGAAAGTATGACGCCGAAGATCAGGTCTTGGCCTGAAAGAGATGGAACTCCAAAGGTTCAGGGATTTCCTGGTTATAAGGCAGGTATGACACACGCATTTGTAGTTGATTATCGACCGACCAGCACAACTTCTGGACAGGAAGTCAGAGTTCCTGTGACAGTCGTTGAAGTTCCGCCTATCAAGGTTTGTGGGCTGAGATTTTATGAGAGAACTCATAACGGCCTGAAGACAATGGGGGAAGTTTGGGCTGATAGGGTTGATGATAGTTTAAGAAGAAAGTTACCGATACCGAATAGTTATGATTCTGATGAGATGTGGGAAGATATAGATAGAGATATTGTTGATGAAGTTAGAGCTATAACCCATACTCAACCTAAGCTTGTTTCAGGAATACCAAGTAAAACTCCCGAGATAATGGAATTAAGGATTGGTGGGGGATCGATACAAGAAAGAATAGATGAAGGTGAGGATTTACTTGGTGATGAATTGAATATCGATAAGTTCGGTAAGGCAGGAAATATGGTTGATGTTTCTGGAATCACAAAAGGAAAAGGCTTCCAGGGACATGTAAAGAGATGGGGAGTTACTTTATTACAGCATAAAAATAGTAAATCAAAAAGAAATGTAGGTACTACAGGTGTTTTCATACCTGGTTATACAAGACCTACAGTTCCACAGGCTGGTCAAACAGGTTATCACCAAAGAACTGAATTCAATAAAAGAGTTCTGAAAGTTGGTGATGATGGTGAAGAGATAACACCAGCAGGTGGATTTGTAAATTATGGAGAAGTTAGAAATTCATACGTTCTTATTCATGGTTCTATCCCTGGGCCAACAAAACGTTTGAACGTGCTCAGAGATCCAGTAAGACTCGCTGGAGTAGAGGTCCAAGAACCAAATATAACATATATATCAACTGAGTCAAAACAGGGGGTATAATAAATGAAAGTCAATATCTACAATAAAGACGGTGAAGCAAAAGATGAGATAGATCTGCCTGATTGTTTCTCTGAAGAGGTTAGACCAGATATAATTCAAAGGGCTTTCCAAGCTTCAAGGGCAAATAAAAGGCAGAGTTATGGTGCAAAGAAAGGAGCAGGCATGAGGCATTCAACAGAACAGCAGGGTAAAGGACAAGGTCAAGCTAGGGTTCAACGTTTAAAACAAGGAGGTAATAGAGCCGCTGAATCACCGCAGACCGTTGGCGGTAGAAAAGCTCATCCCCCTAAATCAGAAAAAGACCTAGGAAAGAAGATAAATAAAAAAGAAAAATCGAAGGCAAGAAGATCAGCTTTAGCTGCTACGACGGTTGAAGAGCTGATAAGAGAGAGAGGCCATGAGATCGAGAACGAATCTTTAGACTTTCCTATAATTGTTGAAAAAGGTATTGAAGATATCATCAAAACACAGGATGCGGTTGATTTCTTGAAAGATCTAAACATATACTCAGACATAGAAAGAGCTCATGAGGGTAAAAAAGTTAGAGCAGGGAAAGGGACGATGAGAGATAGGAAATACAAGAGACCTGTGAGTTTATTAGCAGTGCTTCCTGAAGATTGTGATGGTCTAAAAGCCTTTTCAAATCTGGCAGGGGTGACTGTGAAAACACCTGAGAAGTTGACCATCGAGGACTTAGCTCCAGGAGGAAATCCTGGAAGATTAACATTGTTTAGTGTTAAATCATTAAATATGATGGAGGATTGGTAATTGATGGTGGAATATAATTCATATCATGACATAGTTTTACACCCTTACGTTACTGAGAAAACTATGATGGAGATGGAAGACGAAAACAAACTCGAATTCATAGTTGATCTTAAAGCTTCTAAACCTCAGATAGCTGAAGCTGTAGAAGAATTATTTGAAGTCGAAGTTGATAAAGTGAATACAAGGATAGATAGAAATGGAAAAAGAGCAGTTGTCAAGTTTACAGAGGAATATTCAGCCGAAGAGATCGGAATGAGGATAGGAGTGTTCTAAGGTGATATAAATGGGACGAAGAATAATACCACAAAGAAGAGGAAAAGGTTCATCAACTTATCGCTCACCAAGTCACAGACATTTAGCCAAACCTGGTTATCCTTCCACACAGGAGACAAAAGGTCAGGTTATCGACCTACATCACGCACCAGGGAGAACAGCACCATTGGCTGAAGTGGAATTTGATAATGGTGAAACTAGTTTTGTTATAGCTCCATTAGGATTACAGGTGGGTCAGGAGATAGATATGGGACCTGACTCCGCTATAGAAAAGGGTAATATCCTTCCGCTTAGTAAGATTCCAGTAGGTACTTACGTTTATAATGTAGAGCTGGAACCTTTGGATGGAGGAAAATTGGTGAAGGCAGCTGGAGAATACGCAGTTATTGTTACTAAAGAAGGAGATAAGACGATTTTAAGATTACCTTCAGATCAATTCAAAAGAGTAGATAGTAGATGTAGAGCAACAATAGGCATCGTAGCTGGTGGAGGAAGAACAGAGAAACCATTCGCAAAAGCTGGTAACAAATTCCACACTTACAAGAGTAGGGCTAAGAGGCCTAAGAAGGTCAGAGGTATTGCGATGAACGCTATCGACCACCCACATGGTGGCGGAGATCATCAGCACGTTGGTGTACCTTCATCTGTATCTGCAAATGCATCACCAGGTAGAAAAGTTGGTCGTTTATCATCAAAGAAGAAAAAAGAGAAAGATAAGAAGGAAAGGAGGTAAAATATATGGCAAGAAAAGTTGCAGATAGAAGAAAAAGAGAATTCACTTATCGAGGTTATTCACTTGATGAATTAAAATCAATGTCTATAGAAGAGCTCAAAAAGATACTTCCTTCTAGGGCCCGTAGGTCACTCGACAGAGGACTTAACAAAGAACAGAAGGCCTTACTAGAAAAGATCAGGAATAAGGATAAAGATGTTTACAGGACTCACAGGAGAGAAATGGTGATCTTACCTGAATTTGTAGGTAAGACGATCGCTGTTCATAATGGAGAAGAATTTGAAGAAGTCAGGATAGAACCTGATATGATAGGTCATTATCTTGGTGAATTCGCATTGACAAGGAAGTCAGTCGAACACTCAGGTCCTGGTGTCGGTGCGACACGTTCATCTAAATACATACCATTGAAGTGAGGTGTAATATATGGGATATACAAATAAACCGGATCCAGAAACGACCGCTAAAGCATACGGAAAAGAGTTACAGATCTCACCGAAAGAATCTGTAGAGATATGCAGAGAGATAAGAAATCAAGATGTAGATGACGCAGTAGATTATCTCGAAAAAGTGATCAAAGGTGAACAGGCAGTACCTTACAAAAAACACAAGAAACAGATAGCACACAACAAAGGTGTTGGTTCTGGAGGATATCCAAAGAAGGCGGCTGAGCATATCAAGAATTTATTGGAAGAATGTAAGGCTAATGCTGAAAATAAAGGTTTAGATTCAGATAACATGAAGATCATTACGATTGCAGCCCATGAGGGTAGCCCTATCAAAGGATTCCAACCAAGGGCTATGGGAAGAAGCAGTCCTCATAATACAACTACGACTAATGTAGAAGTTATATTACAAGAAAAGGAGGCATAATCTTGGCAAGAGAAAGAAAATTTGTCTCGGAAAAAATGGATCGAGTATTATTGAAAGAATATCTTAAAGAAAAGACTGATAGAGCCGGGTTTGGAGGTTGTGAGGTGTCTAGAACCCCTATGGGTACTAGGATAACCCTCTATACCGAGAGGCCAGCTCTTGTCATCGGTAGAAAAGGTAAATCGATAAGGAAATTGACTGATCAAATTAAAGAAAAGTTTGAATTTGATAATCCTCAGATTGAAGTTCAAGAAGTTAACGTACCTGAGCTAAACGCTCAGATCATGGCTGAAAAATTGGCATCCTCTATTGAAAGAGGTTGGTACTTTAGGAGAGCGGGACATTCAACCGTTAGGAAGATAATAGATGCAGGTGCCAAAGGTTGTCAAATCATATTATCAGGTAAACTAACAGGCCCAAGACACAGGGTTGAAAAATTCGTCGATGGTCATATCAAGTACTGTGGGGAGGAAAAAAAGAAGTGGATCGACGAAGGATTTTCGACTGCAAAAGTAAAATTGGGCATCATTGGTGTCACAGTTCAGATAATGGATCCTAAAGCTAAACTTCCTGATGAAATCGAGATCATACCACCTGAGCCGAAAGAGGAACCTGAAGAGGAATCTGAAGAGGAAGAAGCTCAGGAAGAAAAGGAAGAAGAATCTGATGTCGAGGATATCGAGATTGAGGAAGAAGAATCCTCAGAAGCATCAGATGAAGAGGATCCAGAAGAAGATGATGAAGAAACCGAAGATGATGATGAGGAGGTGAATTGAAGTGCCTCAACTCAAACCCGATGAGATTAGGGAAATGGAAGAATCCGAAATTAGAGAGAAATTAGAAGAATTAAAAGATGAATTACTTCATGAAAAGGGTGTAGCCGCTATGGGTGGTGCACCTGAAAGTCCTGGAAGGATCAGGGCTATCAAAACTAATATAGCTAGGATCATGACTGTTATGAACGAAAGAGGTATAGAAACCAAAAATCTAAAGGAGGAAATTAATGGCTGAAGAAGTATGTCCAACGTGTGGTCTACCAAAAGAACTCTGCATTTGTGAAGATATCGCTAGAGAGCAACAAGAGATCAGAATATTTACAGACACAAGAAGATATGGCAAGAAAGTGACGATAGTCGATGGAATCGATACAGGAGACATTGACATCGGAGATTTAGCCACTGAACTAAAGACCAAATGCGCAGCTGGTGGAACGACCAAGAATGGACGTATAGAACTTCAAGGAGATCATATCGATAAAGTTAAAGAATACCTTGAATCAAAAGGATTCCCAGTGGAGATAGGATAGTATGAGTAAAGGTTTAGGTAGTAAATATACAGAAGAATATATCGGCAAACAGTTAGAAGTAATCGATTCCAATCAGGATGCGATGAAAGGAATTACAGGAAAGATTATCGATGAAACTATGAAAACATTCGAGTTGGACGACGGAAGAATACTACCTAAACGTGAAAATACATTCAAGGTAAAAAATAACGAAGACGAAATGATACTCAATGGAGTTGAATTAACTTACCGACCTGAAGATAGGATCAAGAAGTTAGGATGATGATACTATGT
>CAYSTL010000089.1:0-7137 GCA_964433785.1 uncultured Thermoplasmata archaeon | reverse complement strand
CTATTTATCAAAACCCAATATGGTAAAAGGGAAACAGATAATAAAGAGTAGGATAGAGATACCTATAGAGTGATCTATCCTATCTTTGATCTTTCTTCTTCGATCTGTTCAGCCATACTGCTTGATAATTTTTCCAGGATGTAGTCACCAGCTTTTGTATTTCCTTTTGTTGGATCTCCAAGGACTCCATTTTCTGTAAAGTGTCTCAATCCCTTACTGAAAAGTAGAGAAACTGGTACTGGTCCCTCGTAACCTTTTTCCATCTCGTCCATATTGACTAGCTCTTTTTTGATAGACAGCATAACAGAAGTTTCACTCGCTCCTGAGTGTATAACTGGTTCCTCATAATCGATCCCAGCGTCTTTCATAGCTTGATTCATCATAACAAGCTGTTTTTCCAGATCTGCGATAGTTATTATATTTGCATTTTCCATATCTCTAGCGATCTCTGGTGCAACCGTTTTTACAGGATCGAAGTTGCCACCATGAAAAGGTATCAAAACTATGTATTCAAAGCCATGTTTGTCGAGAGCTTCGCAATATTCTCTAACTAAATCCATCAATAGTTTAGATGATATTGAGATAGTTCCTGGAAAGTCCATATGATGTGCTGAAACTCCTGGACGTATCGTGGGTGCTAATAGAGCGAAATCCAATTTTTCAGCTATTTTTTCACCGAGTGCATCGGAGATATATGTATCAGTACCTAGGGGAAGATGCGGTCCGTGCTGCTCGATAGAACCCAGCATTATCAAAACAGTATCTTTACCTTCATCAATAGACTCTTCTATGTCGACCCAAGACATCTCTTCCATTTTCACAGTCATGTTATATCGTAATAAGAGATGTAAGAAGTATTTTTCTATAAATTTTCAATTTACAATGCTGCAAGTAGTACAGAAACTATACCTGTGAGGAAAATCCCATCAAAAGTACCCGCACCACCTATACTCAACATCCTTGAACTGAATCCTGCAGTTTTACTAAGATTCAGTAGATCAGCTCCTATCAGCACACCAATCACACCAGAAACGAAAGCTATTATAGTGTTAGGTTCACCGGGTAGTAGAAAGGCTACAAGAGCAGCTAATACAGGCGGGATGAAAAGAGGCATAGAGATACCCAGTCCCTGTACTGGTCTTGCTAGTTTGTAAGATATCGCTGTAACAACGGCTATTCCGATCAAAAAGTTCAGCCATAGACCAGGATGTGTATAAAAAAGGTAAGCAGTCAATAGAATTGGTATGACAGCGCCCCCTAGGTTTAATGCGACCGTCGTTTTCATGATCTTGTACTCTTTTTTAACCTCAGGATATAAAAATCCTAAAGAGAAATTAGATCTTGTTACTTTGACTTGTCTACGAGTTTCGAATGAATAAATGGGGATATTAAATGCACTGCCTATTAAGGCTGCTAAGAATATCATAATAGCGGTAAATGGGGAGAAACCTAAAGCACTGAAAGCTGAACTGATGATTAATGGTATAATTAAAAGTATTATAAGGAAGAAGAAAAATAATATTATCGTGAACGGTAGAGTGATGATGTTTCTTGCTTTCATCAATGAATGCAAATTTGACGGAAGTTAATAAACAATACGGTTAACATACTCCTCCGCCTGAATTATCAGGAATTAAAGATTCCTATGACCAAAAAGAATTACACTGTAATTCCTTTTTCATTCGGCAAGTGTGGCAAGTGTGCCTCCTGATCTACATGAATACAGAGTATTCATTCGACATTTGGAAATCTAAAAAGATTTCCGAAACAGACGGAGGCATTCTACCTCGTGTCTATGTAATTATTTGAGATATCATATCATTAAATAGAAATTAAGCTACTCAATATTCTTATATTTTCAAAAAAATCAAAAAAGGAGATAAAAAAATATTTTCAATTCAGGATCTCTATTATTGTATTAGATAGCATTTCATACTGTTTTAATGGATCACCTTTCTTGGTAAAGCATTCATCCGCCCCAAGTGAATCAGCTCTTTTGAATAGGTTTTCTGAATCTCTACCAGTCAGTAAGATAAATGGTATTTCCCTTCCTTCGTTTCTTAATCTTTTTAGTATATCTAAACCATCAGAATCTGGCAAAAGAAAATCTGCGATTACAATGTCATATCCATTATTTTTAAGTTTTTTTAAGGCAGATTCAAGATCTGAAGCAGTTTCAACATCGAACCTCTTATCCATCCTTTCCAGGAATATCTTAGCTTGCTCTCTTATACCTGCTTCATCATCTATGAATAATATTTTCATATAATAAAGAATTAGGCTAGTATATATAAAAGGGTTAATGCGGTTTATCAATTTTATAATAAAAAGTATTTAAATGATTTATTTTTAACTTCGAACAACTGCTACGGTACAATCAGCCTCTTTCAATACTTTATCAGTAGTACTTCCAAAAAATATCTCAGAGAATCCTGAGGCTCCATGACTGCATATGAAAATAATATCTTCTTCATTAGAGGCATCTATTATTCTTTTATAGGGCTTACCTAGGAGTAACTGGGTTTCTATATCTACACCTAATTCATGAGCTTTTTTTCTAGCGAATTTTAAAGCTCTTTCACCGGCTTTTTTCTTACTGTTTTTAACAGACTCTCTCACAGAATCATTTTTAACGTGATCATACTCACTCAGATCTACTACATAAACGGACAGTGCAGGAATATCTAGATCCTTAGCGACTTTGAGCCCTTCTACAACACCCTTCTCTCCGATCTTAGACCCATCAGTTGGAACCACGACTTTATCGTACATACAAAGTTAAAACGAATACATTATATAAAAAATTGTTTAGTTATCTTTTGATGACGCTGGTGATGTATTTTAATTTCTTGATAGAAGGATAGTCTTTTAAGTCTTTAAAGACCAGATCATGATCGAATTCATCTGCAGCTATCTTCATGTGACTAAGGGATATACCAACGTCTATTCTATGCAAAAGGTGTAGATCACCAGTTATCATCTTTGTAAATCTGCTTCTTTTGATCGAATAGGCATGTAATTTATCTTTTTCTGTTTTGAATCTCCAAGGCTGAGTATTTACAGCTGAAGGTGCGTATCTTGCACTTTTGATGAATTTCTTCCACCCATCCTCTAGATTTCCGATCGTTATTTCTGATATATCTTTTCTTTTAGCTTTTTCTTTATCCCTTAGAATTTTATCCTCTGCCCGACCGAATGATATCACTATGACTGCTTCATGACCGTTCTTTATGTCTAAAATATCTTTTAATTCTTCTTTTGGTACGTGGCCTCCGATCCAACACGTACCGATCTTTGCTGTAGTAAGTTTTAAGATGACAGGTTCTATAGCGAATCCAACATTTTCTAGATATCCTTCCTTTTTCTCAGAAGTAACCACCATGTAGTGAGGAGCTTTGATTTTTCCGTAACTTCCTATTATCCCTGACATTATATTCTGTATCTTACTACCGTTTTCAACAATATGTGTCTCTATAGCTATATCATCATATAGTTTGTCTAGATCATCAGTATACCCATCTAGTTTATCTAAAAAAGATTTAGATAGATCTTTGTCAGAATATTTTCTGACCGATTTACGTCTGAAAATCGCATCATATATTTCCATTCTATTCAGCTCTATTTTATGAGGAATGTGTATAGTTCACATTAATAGTTTATCTTTTTCTTCGCTTATATCGAGATAATTTGTTGCAGCTTCTTTAAGTTCTTTAGCTGTAGTTTTTTCAAATCCCACCACCTCTACTCTCACTCCATTAGCCTTGAGATGATTTACAAGATGTACGAAATCACCATCACCTGTCACTAAACAGATCACATCTAATTTATCAGCCATCTTCATACAATCTATAGCAATACCCATGTCCCAGTCACCCTTTTTAGCTCCACCATAATAAACCTTGAGTTGTTTCTTTTTTACTTCATATCCAAAATCTTTCAAAAGATCAAAAAAATCATCATCTTTAGGAGTGTCTGATTCTATGGCATATGCAATTGCTCTGATAACTTTTCGGTTTTGACTACATTTTTTCAACAGTGCTTCAAAATCAACCTTTCCGTTGTATAGATTCTTAGCTGAATAGTACATGTTCTGTACATCTACGTAAATACCCAATCTTTGATCTTTGTATATATCTACCATTGTATCAACTTAAAAATTATATGTTTGACCGCTGATTTATCTTTTTTCATCGACTTCTTTGGTCAAACTGTTCATCGATAGATTCTTTTTTTTCCATAGCTTCAACTTCACTATCTGTGGGTTCTTCTATGTCTTTTTCTGTCTTCAAAGCACCTGAAATATATATTGCGATACTAATCAATAATATTGCTACCAGTATACCTATAAAAAATATTGCACCGTAGTATCCGGCTTTATTTTTGATTCCAAGAAAATCTCTAGGTCCAACCAACTTTATAATTATCGTTATCAAAGCCAAAGATATACCAGATATAAAGAAAATACTACTCTTATGTAATCCTGAGTTTTGATTAGATTCTAAAGGATCAGCTTCAAGGTCATCGATATTCTCTTTCATGATATCGAATACCTCAGCTTTTTGATAAAATAATTTTAGGATGGTATATAAATATTTATTTTTTTCACCGATTAAAATATTATTGAAGGATATTATCGATCATCCTTCAATGCATATTCTACCGCAGCTTCTGCATGAAGTCTCATCGTATCAAAAGTTGGTATATCTATGTCCATTTGATTTACGATCAACGGGATCTCAGTACATCCTAATATAACTCCTTCTGCGCCTCTATCAGTAAGGTTATTGATTATATTCAGTAGTTCTTGTTTAGATTCTTCCTTCTGTATACCTCTGCACAGTTCTTTATAAACGATATCGTGTACTTTTTGTTTACCTTCTTCTTCAGGTATGATAAGTTCTATGTCAAAAAAATCATCCAGTATATCTTTATAGAAATCCATCTCCATTACGTATCTAGTGCCGATCAAACCGACTTTATCGAGACCCTCTTCTTCTACCTGTTCTCCAACAGCCTCAGCTATATGCAGTATCGGGAGTTCTGTTCTTTCTTCCACGCCATCTGCAACTTTATGCATGGTGTTGGCACAAATGATCAAGAAGTCTGCACCAGCATCCTTTAGACCAAGAGAAACCCTTACCATCTTATCTTCAAGGGCGTCCCACTCACCTTCTTCCTGTTTTTTAACGATCTCGTTGAAATCGAAGGAAAACATGACCAGTTCAGCAGAATGATCTCCACCTAACTTCTCTTTAGCTTTTTCATTGATGATTCTATAGTATTCTAAGGTTGATTCCCAGCTCATTCCACCCAAAATTCCTATTGTTTTCATGATATCATCTGTTTTAAGAATGTTTACGGTGTTTAATTAATCTATGTACTCTCTTTAGATGGCAATCGTTAAATTACAATTTCTATTATGGTAAACAGGTGGATAGTAATGGAAAAGAAAATTGATGAGTTAACTGATGAAAAAAGGGAGAGACTAGAAGATTTTATTTCTAATCAGATAGCAGAAAATAATATTCCAGGTATGAGTATAGCTATCGTAAACGATGGTAAGATCAAATATGCTAAAGGTTTCGGTGCTAGAGAACTTGAAGATAATTTACCAGCAACAAAAGACACTCTTTATGGTGTAGCTTCCATCACTAAATCGTTTACAGCTGCAGCAGTCATGAAATTAGTCGAGAAAGGTAAATTAGAATTAGATGACAGTGTAAGCAAATATTTACCTGTAAAATGGGGTGATGAAGTTACTATACATAACTTATTGACTCATTCTTCTGGTATGCCATCTTTAGGTGTTAGTGAAGCTCTTATAGACCGTATGATAGATATGGATGAAAGAGGAATATCGCTCAGTAGTTTGGATGATTTTTACATACATCTTAACTCTGCTGAAACGGAGATAGCAAATGAACCTGGTGAGAGATTCTTCTACTTTAACTCTGGATATGCACTGTTAGGTCAGATAATAAAAGAAGTAACTAGTACAAAATATCCTGAATTTGTTAAAGAAAATATACTAAAACCTTTGGACATGAAAAGATCTAGATTTGACTATGATAGCGAAGGAGACATAATGACTCCATATTTCATGGAAGAAGATCAACCAAAATCTACTCCTTATCCTTTAAGAGAAATAGGTCATCCTGGTGGTGGACTGTTGAGTTCAGTATCAGAGTTGGCTAATTACTTAATCATGAACATGAATGAAGGTAAGTTTGATGGAAAGCGGATTCTTGAACCTTCTTCTCTAGAAAAAATCCATACCAGACATATTAAAAGAGATGTAGGAGATTACGGTTACGGTTGGGGTATCGATGAATTCTTAGGAGAAGAACTGATAGGACACAGTGGTTCAATTGCAGTTTCTGGTGGTTATATTGGATTTACAGAGAAGTATGGTGTAGCTGTTGCGAGTAATTCTATACCTTCTGTTTCACTTGCAGAGATTGGCAAATGGGTACTGGCTTTGATGATGGATAAGAATCCTGATGAGAATACATATTTCAAACGAAAAGAGAGGATGGAAAAAGTAACTGGAGAATACGAGTCTTATAGAGGTATCAAGAAAGCAGCGATCGAGAAAGAGAGCGGATTACTTAAGCTCACATTCAAAGAAAGGCTCGAAAAAGAAACTGTTATGCTGATTCCAAAGAGCAAGGATATAGATAGCTATGAATTCTATTATATCGGTGCTGATGGAGAGAAGTATGATGTTGAATTTGAAGTGGGAGATAGATGTGAGATAGACCTATATATAGGAAGATGGAGACTGCATAAGACAAAATAGTTATTACTTTCAGATACATAGTTGTCTGTAAAGGTGAATATTTATGAGAGATGTATCAACCGCTCTGACTATAGCTGGCTCTGATTCTGGTGGGGGTGCAGGAATAGAAGCTGATTTAAAGACTTTCACAGTATTCAATGTTTTTGGAACCGCAGCTTTGACCTCGATAACTGCTCAGAACACGTTAGAAGTTTCAGGGATACATGATATACCTGTTGAAATGGTAAAAAAGCAGATAGATTCTGTTATTCAGGATATCGGTGTTGATGCTGCTAAAACAGGTATGCTTTCCAAACAGAGTATCATCAAAGTAGTGGCTGAAAAGATCCAGGATTATG
>CAYSTL010000088.1:2357-7152 GCA_964433785.1 uncultured Thermoplasmata archaeon | reverse complement strand
CATTAAGTCTTTGAACATCAATTCGAAGATCAGCAGGGTGAAAAACAAAACGATTAGTACGATCGGGCCCTGATAGATAACGAACTGTGCGAAATTTATTCCTGCCTGACTACCGATAAGTATGTTCGGTGGATCACCTACCAATGTAGCTGTACCGCCTATATGTGCGGCGATACCTTCGCTTATCACAAAAGGAACTGGATTTATCTCTAGTTCTTCCGCGATAGTGATAGTTACAGGAGCCATCAATAGGATAGTGGTTATGTTATCTAGAAAAGCTGAAGCAAAACCGGTGACCAGGATAAAGAGTGTTAGAAGCCTATAATAACTGCCTTTGGACATCTTAGCGGTCTTAATAGCCAGGTACCCAAAAAAACCGGTATCACCCAGCATCCCAACAAGCATCATCATCCCCATTAGCAGTCCGATGGTGTTGAAGTCAATATAAGCTAAAGCTGCATGTTGATCATAAAAGCCCATAGCATGACCTAATAATACCATTGACAGAGCTCCAACCATAACAGAAACTGTCCTGTTTATCTTCTTGCTGACTATACCTAAATAGGTGAGAATGAATATTATTATGGGCCCTAAGATATTTATCGAGATATTGATTCTACCACCGAACGTATATTATTTGTCAAGAGCATTTCATAAATAGAATTTTTGATTAAAGTCTAACCGGGATCATAGCTACAATATTTTAAATATCTTTATTTGTGTCGGTTTCTACTCCCTTTAAGACTTCTATCGATTTTCCCTCTATAACTGAGGCTATCATGATCAGGATCATCAGGACTATCACAAAAACCCATCCAAAATAGAATATCATCACAGGTAGAAGAGGGATCTTTACACTTCTGTTGTAAAGAAATGCAGCGACCAAGCCATCTCTCATGCCGTGACTTTTCATGTCTCTAAGGAGTGGAAACCATGCATAGATCGGACCGTGGCTGAGGATACCTGATACAACAGCTATGAACCAACCTTTTAAACCTGATCCCTTTCCAACATACTTAGAGATGATCGATGGGGATAAGAAATAATTGGAAAGTCCCATGAAAATGAAGACTACTAACAAGATCAGAAAGATATTGTAAAGAAGATTGAAGGTCATCACCATAGAGCTTTCTACTTTACCGGGATCGAAAAGATAGATCAGAACATAGATCAGTAGGACGATACCTATGAATATCCACTGATAATTGTTACCTTTTTTGTCTTTCTTACTCACGTAAACACCCCCACTATCAAAACAGTGATGATGGCCACAAAGAATGATAAAATAAAACTTATCGCATTCCTAGCAACAGCGAATCTCTTACCTAAAAAGTTGATCTCAGCAGGGAGCTGTATCAGACCTACTGTTACCCAGGAAACCAGGAAGGCCGTTACTGCGAAAAGGCTCACTCCCTCATCAAGGAGTTCTCCCCCTATGATGTAACTGGTGATGGGATTACCAGCAGAAATAGAACCTATCATCGAACCTAAAAGAGTATCTGAAAACATATTACCTATGAATACTGAGGATATCATCTCTTTGCTGACGAACGTTTTGAAAAGTCCGATCAACATTATAACGCCTATTATCACCGGTAAGTTGTTGTAGAAAGCCTTTCCAGCCTTCTTGAAAGAGTCACCCAAACTTTGAGGTCCCTTTGGTGTTTTTTTTCTTTACTCATCGTTTACCCTGCACCGTAAACAAGTTTACTATTTTTATATCTTTTTATGATATATTCAGGTATAACTATAAACTACCGATAGTCCTATAACAAAGGTCAGTAAAATTTAATAAAAATACTGTTCTAAATCAATTTCGATGGAAGATTCAACGTCTGATGATAAATACTCATGGGATAGGATATTTAAAAAGACTGATGTAGATTACAGTAGATTGGTGGAGAGGGATCTATCAGACATTATAAGGAAATTAAAAGGATATTCAGTGAAAAAGGTACTGGATCTTGGTTGTGGTTACGGTCATTGGAGTATTATCATAGCTAAAGAAGGTTTTGACGTGATGGCTGTAGATATATCATCAGAAGCTATATCCAGATTGGATTCCTATATTTCGGAAATTGAACTAGACATAAAAACCAAGGTTATGCCAGCTCAGAGATTGAACAGATTGGATGAAAAATTTGACTGTATAATTTCGAACTCTGTTCTAGATCACTTGAAATATTCTGATACTGAGAAGGTAGTTTCCCACATAAAGAAAAAATTGAACAAAGATGGTATCGCATACGTTTCGTTCGATGGTAAAGATAAGAGTCATGATCGATACAAAAGTTTAGAGGATGGCACTAGAGTGTACCAGGAAGGAAGAAAGAAAGGCATGAAGTGGAGGTATTATTCTGAAGAAGAGATCATAGACCTGTTCTCTGACATGAAGATCATCGAGCTAAATAGGACACAGAGTGGAAAGAGAGGTATATGGGTCGTAAAAAGTTAGGTTGATCGTGGTTTAGTGTAGATCATGAAGGACATATAGACGGTGCCAATATGGTGGATCGGTAATACGAAGAAGGGAGATAGCTTATATGATGTCCTGTGGAGCGGTGTTAGACTAATAGAGATATTTGAGAAAAGGTATTCTGAGAGTTATATGTACATCTGAGCAACTCACAATGACGATATATCTGATGAACTCTATGACTTGAAAGAGACATTTAGAAAAGGAAAGATAGCTGAGGAATTGTACTGAAAACGTCGAAAGAGGTAGGATTAGAATCGTAGAAAGAGGGAAAATCATATTAACGATCTACTCTTGTAAGATTGGATGGGTAAAACTTGTCCTAGTGAATGTGTTTTCTCTCGTGGTAAAAGAAAGTTAAAAGAGAGTATAGAAAATGTTGGAGATTCGGATTCACCGACGGCCTATTTTTTTCTAACCTTATTTTTTTCAGTAATATTTGGAAAATTTTTAGAATCTTTACTGAAGATCAATTTTTACGGATCTGCATTTGATATGGATGTCGTAATAGGTCTCACTTCTATCTATTTGATAGCTGCTTTTACTATCAGTTTTCTTCTTTCTATCTTGTTTAAAAAAGAATTCGTAAAGACAGTAAAAATCGTTTTTACAGGCTCGTCTATAATCGTGTTATTACCTTTTGTAGATATCACTGGTGCGGTGTTCTATGGGAGATCTATTCTAACAACAAAACTAGGTTCAAATCAGCTCGGGATGGTTGATCTTACTCTAAATTTCAACAATATGTTCGTGTATATCTTTCTTATCTTGATAGCTGGACTGATAACGATCGTGTATTATATTTACAGAAGTGAGCAGTTGAAACTCATAATAAAGGACATAAGACCATACAGGTTGATGCATTACGAATTGATGTTCATCTTAGGCATGGTATTGGCTGTCAATATAAACGGTCAAACCATGAATTTCCCCCATGATCTCTTTAAATTGGGGGTTGTTATCCTCGCTATCGGATTAGCGTGGCTCTATTCTGTTTTTGTTAATAATATAGAGGATATCGAGATAGATAAGGTTACAAACGAAGAAAGGCCTTTGATAGGGGGAGATATCGATGAAGCAACCTATAAGAATCTATCCTGGGCTCTTTTATTCGGAACCGTTCTTTTCGCTTATTCGGTATCTGAAGTCTTTTTGTTTTTACTACTAACGTTTGTTGCAAGTTACTTTATCTATTCTGCAGAACCTCTCAGATTGAAAAGGATACCGTTTTTATCGAAAGGTTTCATCTCAGTGAACTCTCTGGTACTGGCAGTAGGAGGGTTTTACTTTGTTGACGGTTCCTTGAGTTCTTTTCCAGCAGAGATCGTAGTTTTATTCATGGTAGGATTTACGGCGGTGATGAATTTCATCGATATCAAAGACTATAAAGGGGATAAAAAAGCCGGAATCAAAACACTTCCTGTATTGATGGGGTTGAAAAGATCTAAAAAAATGATAGGTATATTCTTCTTGGCCACTTTCTTAGGCGCTTATTTTATCTTTAGTATATTGTGGATACTGATCCCACTCTCTCTATTTGGTACTGTAGAATTATACCTTGTGACTAGAGAAGATTATCAAGAAAAATATGTTTTTGGAATTTATCTGATCGGTTTGGTAGCTCTGCTTGGACTGAGGTTGTTGAGTTGAAGTTGTACGATCATTGTTTTACATATCGTCATCGATAAATATAGAAGATGATTCTGAATTTTTGAATGAAATGCTACAGAATTGGGATTCGAACTGATTGCTGAACAGTTTGAGATGAGTATCGAGATCTAATTATCATATCAAACCTTTTTTACATTTTTTCACTAGATGACTTTCAGCATCTCTCCAATCTTCTTCAGCGTTTTTGAAGATTTCTTTTGCTCTGTTTTGAGCTTTTTTGAGGATATCTTCTTCATCGATATCGATGAACTCACCTTCCTCCATTATCATCTTTCCGTTAATCATAACGTTATCCACCTCATATCCTGTGGACGAATAGACTAGATTCGAGACGAAATTGTGGAATGGTTCTGAAACAGTAGGTGTCATGTTCACCTTCGATATATCGACAGTGATGATATCTCCCTTTTTACCAACTTCTAGACTTCCTATCTTATCATCTATACCTAGGATTTCAGCCCCACCTTTACATCCGAGTTTCAACGATTCCCAGCACGGAAGTTTCGTTGGATCACCATCTCTGACTTTTGTGAGTAAACTGATGGTCCTCATCTCCCTGAACATGTTGTGTGTTCCAGGTCCAGGTGCTTGGTCACTTCCTATCGCTGCTTTACCACCATATGTAAGAAAATCATTTACAGGTGGAAC
>CAYSTL010000088.1:0-2257 GCA_964433785.1 uncultured Thermoplasmata archaeon | reverse complement strand
ACCATATCCAGAGCTTGTGGTCCATAGTAACAATCGACAAGATCTGAACCTTCATATGCATCGAACAATTCTTCTGTCTTCTTCAATGCTATCTTACCTTTCTCTGTACTCAACTCATACAGATCTCTTGGACCTAGATCTTCCCTAGAAGAAACTATCTCGTTTATCGTCTCAGTTGCAGCCACTCGAACTTTGAAAGGTCGGTATACTTTTTCAACAGTTTCTTTCACATCACTTTTGTACTCTGCGAAAGTGGTGGTTCCGGTACGAAGTCCTTCTAGAACTCCTAATTTAGAACCCAGGATCCTGTCTTCATCAGTCAGATGTTTGGCTATAGGTCCTATAGCTTTGTTCATCCACTCGATCTCGGGAACATCCTGAGCCCCACCTCTTAATAGAGTAGAATCAGTATGTGTATGTGCGTTCACCAATCCAGGCATCGTTATATGATCCTGTCCATCAATAACTTTGTCAACTTCCTCGATATCGAGCTCATCAGTATTTCCTACAAAAACAATCTCATCATCTTCAACACCTACTGCACCATCTTCTATGATACCTAAACCATCATCCGAAAATGTGATCAGCAAAGTATCTATTATCGCCTTATCCATAAATATCTATAAATGAGAAGTAAGAAGAACAGTTTAAAATTTTCTTATCGAGGAGAAATAGAGATTTATAACCCAAGTCATTTTGTTTCGATAGAGATATGATCCTTGGGATACACGACGGACACGATGCTGGTGTAGCACTGATAGATGGAGACAGGATAATAGCTGTGAACGAAGAGAGGCTTAGTAGAGAGAAGTACCATCGAGGTTTTCCAGAACTATCTGTGAAGAAAGTACTGGAGATATCTGATAAGAGTAAAGATGAGATCGAGAAGATCGCTGTAGCAGGGATCTACAGGAACAAAAAGAGATTGAAAACATTAGAGAGAAAGTTGGAAGAGATTCTCGGACCGATTCAGGATAAGATAGTGACCGTAGAACACCATTTAGCCCATGCAGCATCAGCTTACTTTACAAATGGGAAGGAAAAAAGCATCGTACTAACCATAGATGCAGCAGGAGATGGATTATCTTCTGGAGTATACCTAGGGGATAATGGTGAATTGAAGAAGATAGCAGAATCCTCATATCTAGATTCATTAGGAGATTTTTACGCATCTATAACTGAAATGATCGGATACAGACCGATGAAAGATGAAGGAAAAGTGATGTCTCTGAGTAGTTATGATGATGATTACGCATTCGATTTTTCCGATTGTATATCTGTTCAGGGTTTGAGCTTTAAGAATCATCTTGGAATAACTGGTCAGAGAGCTAATAAGAAGATCTCTGAAAAGATCGATTTTCCATATGATAAAAGGAAAGAGATCAATAATCTGTTAGAGAAAGGGAAGCTAGAGAATGATCTATCAAAAAAAGCGATCAGGACAGCGTCTTCTGCTCAAGATCATCTGGAAAAGTTGTTGGACGATCTAGTTGGGAATATCATTGCAAGTGTAGATATAGATGATTCATATAAGAAAGATATCGCTTATTCAGGAGGAGTAGCGCAGAATGTTAAGGGAAATGCAGTAATTAGAAAAAGATTCCCTAGATGCTGGGTATTTCCACATATGGGTGATGGTGGATTGGCTCTAGGTGCTGCCTTGTATGTTAACTCACAGATAAATGAGGATCACATGTGGGATATGGATGAGAGTGTCGAGAACGTCTATCTAGGTTCTGAATATACTGATGAAGAGATAGAATCACTGCTTGAATCTAAAGATATAGAATTTGAGAGAGTAGAAGATAGAGCAGATCGCATCTCAGAACTGTTATCAGACGGAAACATAATCTCCCTTTTCCAGGGAAAGATGGAATATGGGCCTAGAGCTCTTGGGAACAGATCTATCATAACTGATCCATCCTTACCTGATGTGAAAGAAAAATTGAATGAGGCTCTAGGAAGAGAACCGTTCCAGCCCTTTGCACCGACTATTCTTGAAGAGTACGCTGATAAATATCTTAAAGAACCAACAATAAGCAAATTCATGACTACCTCATTCGAAGCGACTGAAAAGGCGAAGGAAGAGATACCTGCAGTGATACACGTAGATGGAACGACCAGACCACAGATATTGAAAGAAAGTGAAAACGAACAGTTCTATCAGATCATAAAGAAATTCGAACAGAAGAGCGGTATAGGAGCTGTACTGAACACCAGTTTCAACATGCATGGAGAACCGATAGTATGCACTCCT
>CAYSTL010000087.1:0-7278 GCA_964433785.1 uncultured Thermoplasmata archaeon | reverse complement strand
TGTATGTTTACTCGTTCTTATCAGCCTGGCAGGTAGAGGGAGAGGAAGTATTCAGGTCATTCGAGAAAAATCCAAACAGGATCAACGTAGGTTTACTCGATCCATCTTTATTATCTAAAGAGGTTTTCAACAGGATCAGTGCCTCAGTACTCATGAGTGGTACGATGCATCCTGGTGAGATGTATGCTGATCTTCTCGGTATCATGGATAAAAAGATCAAATCTTATGAATCTCCATTTCCAGAGGAAAATCGAAAGATAGTCAGTGTAGAACATCTAACGACCTCTTATAAAGAGAGAGGTGTAAGGATGTTTCAAGCATACGCTAATGCAATAGCTGATGTAGCTAATAACACGCCTGGAAATACAGCAGCTTTCTTCCCTTCTTATAATCTTATGGAAAGCATCTACGATAGGTTAAACATGGTCCATCTTGAGAAGAACATTATGATGGAGGATAGGAGTTACACGAAACAAGAAAAAGACGAGATGGTAGATTCACTAAGGCATTCAAACGAAAACATACTGTTGGCTGTTCAGGGAGGAAGTCTCTCTGAAGGAGTCGATTACGCGAACAACATACTTTCCTCTGTTATCATCGTGGGCATACCATTCCCCCCGCCATCGATAGAAGTAGAAGCACTACAAAAATACTATTCTAGGAAATTTGGTGAACAGAAGGGATACCTATATTCCCGAGTATATCCAGCTTTAAATAGAGTACTGCAGGCTGCTGGAAGATGTATAAGAAGTAAAACAGATAAAGGTTTCATAGTATTGATGGATAAACGTTTCAACTATTCCAGATACGAGGATTCCATGCCAGATGATTTTGAGTACCAAAAAACTAAAGATCTAGTAAAAGAGTGTGAAGAGTTTTTTTAGGTGAAAATCAGTCATACTCTACTAGAGAACCTTTTCTTCTAGCTCTAGACCATTCCTTTTTACCCCTCAATATATCAATCAAACTCTTTATTTTGATAATATCCAAGATGTGTTTGTATCCAAACATAAGTAATGGAGCGTATATTAAATAACCTAGTTTTTCTTCTTCGATAGCTATAGCTAAGAGAACGGTGAGAAACATAAGCATATTAAAAAATACAAATATAAGTAATATTTCTAAATACAAACCAGATAAAAGAGATAATACGATGGATATCAAAACGACCATACCAGCAAGTGGAAGAAAAATCATCGATAAAATCAGGAAAGGAAAAGATAGCTTCTGAAGTAATCCAAATCTAGGATTTAATAAAGCATTTCTATGTTTAAAAATCGTTTGAAAATTTCCTCTATACCATCTAGAACGCTGATTATAAAGATCCTTTATTTTATCAGGTACTTCAGTATAGACGACAGCTTGACTACTCGCTTGCACTGTTTTACCTAATTTCCTCATCTTTATAGTAACATCGAAATCCTCAGTGAGTGTATCAGGATCATAGAAACCACCACCTTCTAACAATCTTTTTCTGAAGGCCCCTAGACATCCTGGCACGACTGATACTGCACCAAAAATATCAAAAGCGCTTCTGAATATATTTATACCTACAAGATATTCCAATGCCTGACATTTCTCCAATAAATTCTCAGAATTAATTACTTTCACATTTCCTGCAACTGCACCTATATCTTTAGACTGGTTAAAACGCTTAACCATTAATTTAAGTGCTCTTCTAGAAACTATACTATCTGCATCGATTGTGAATATTATATCTCCATCAGCAAATCTAGTACCAAAATTTAAGGCTGAATGTTTACCACCATTTTCTTTATGAACGACTTTTACTCCTTTCTTTTCATATCTCTTTGCTTCTTCAAAAGTACCGTCAGTACTCCCATCATCTATGACTATAATCTCTTTTTTTCTTTCAGGATAAACCGCCTCCAGTATCGCTTCTATACAGTCCCCAACATATCCCTCCTCATTATAGGCGGGAATCAAAATACTTATCTCTGGATATGACTGAATCTCTCTTTCTCTCTTCTCTTCCTCTCTGTGATGATAAAGGGCTAATGGAATCATCAAAAAATTATAGAAAAAGACCAATGTGAGACTAGTAAGAAGAATAGTAAGAACTATAGAAAAAGCATCTACATACCAAAGGGTAACACCAAGGGCTATAGGTAAAACAAAACTAAACAATAAAAATGGTGCTGGAAAATTTCTTTTTATGAAATTTTTATCTATAAATAGAGTGACCATAAAATAAGATGCAGCTATACCTGCAACAATAGTACATACAATCATTATTGGTGAAGATATGAAGTATAAAAATAAAAATATAGTTAGCAATAGGACCAGTGCTATCAGTAATACTGTTTTTTTCATTCTCTAATAACACCTATTTTTCTTTCAGTTGAAGTCTTATCCACCCTTTTTTCTTTTCATTCAGTTTATACGAGTAGAGTGTTCTTTCTTCTGCTTCTGATATATCGAAATTGTTTTCGCAATTCCAACAGTTTAAAAGATGGTCTGGAGAATCAAACTTTTCACCGCAATTTTGGCATACATACATATCTCCCATCTTGGAATAATCTACCCCTATAGCTTTCAATTCCTTCCTACATTTAGGGCAAATGTATTTTCCTTCTTTAGTTTCATATTCTTCTTTACTGCCTTCATAACCACATTCGAGATGTTCGATTATCTCTTTTTTATCTATGTTTGGAGAACCACAATTTGTACAAATTTTAGAGATTTTTAGCTTTTCTCTACCACATTCTGGGCACACAATAAATCTATCGAAAAATTCTTTTACAAGAATATCTTCATCCGTCAATGATTCTAGGATATCAATACCTTCTTCACGTGATATATCTAATATCTCCTCGAGTTGAGGATATGATACTTGAGATTCACTTATATTAGGTTCAATATCTTCTATATCTTTATCTAATAATTTTTCTAGTAATCCATTAAGATTAGAAGGAAAACTTACCCAATTTATGGATTGTTTTTTCTTCCTTGTGACATCCTTTAGCGCTTTAGCTAAATCTTCATATTGTTCCTTTGGATCGCTTATCTTCTTATAATATTTATCAGCACCTAAGTTCAATGCCTCCATCGCTACCTCTTCTTTTCCTTTGCCTGTTAATAATATAAAAGGGATATCTTTTTCATCATCTCTTAATTTTTCTAGCAACTCTAACCCATTCATTTCAGGTAAAAGATAATCAGCAATAATTACATCAAAATCTTCACCCTTTAACTCATCCAAGGCAGATCTTCCATCAGATTTTACTCGGACATCAAAATTATCATTCTTCCTTTCTAAAAACAATTTAGCCTGCTCTCGGATACCTTCTTCATCATCAACAAACAAAATTTTCATGAATCAACACGTAGGGCTTTATCAAAATACAAATTATAAAAAGCTTTAGTTCTATTTCCTAAATACAATTGATTTATCGTGTTTATTCTATCCTTTCCAAATGACTAAATTTGTTTTATTGATTTTTTGACTCTAAATCTTTCTCAGCCAATTCATTAATTTCACTATTATTTTTTTTAAATTTATACGCTGCACTAATACTGATGACTAAAAGTAAAGATAATATTCCGATTACAGTTATATATAATGTATTACCTCCATATAGAGATGATTCTCTACTATCATCTGAAGACCCTGTATTCTCGTTCTCCGATGAAGATTGATCCTCTGTAGATATTTCTATCACATCTACACTAAAATCATGATCTATCGAGGATTCTCCGTCACTAGCTGTCACTGTTAAATCATATGTGCCTTTTTCAGGATTTTGCCATTCTATTTCACCTGTTTCGGAATCAATTTCAATACCAGAGGATGTATCCCCTGTGATCGAATATTCTATTACATCTTCCTGATCAGCATCTGTAGCAACACATCCAATATTCAATGGATTATTCTTTATGATCTGCTGGTCTAGTGGTGTATAGATCCATTCTGGTTCATCGTTCTTGTTCAGAACTTTAACTGCAAACTGTCTGCTTACCACATACTCTTCACCATTTTCAGCCTTTAGGTTTATGATGTATTCGCCTACGTCTCTGTTTCTAGGTGTTCCCTCGATCATTTGTGAATCATATTCAAATTCCAACCAATCAGCGGTTGTATTGATCTGCCATGTCAAAGAATCAGAATCGGAGTTAGATACTGAATATGAGATTGAATAAACTTCATCCTCTAATACATTATGACTTCCTTGAATCTCGATCTCAGATAAATCGTTAAGAGCTATAACTTCTAGTGTGAAATTACTATAATCTCGTCCACCGTCGCCATCGGAAACCGATACACTCACCTGGTAATTTCCTATATCAGACCAGGTAGGAGTTCCTGATAACAAGCCATCTTCTGACATATCAAGCCAATCTGAATCAGTATCTAGACCCCAGTCAAGAGTGGTTACTTTGGGATCGATATCGATAGCATTATACTGCACAGAATATGACTGACCCTCGACGATTTCGATTACATCATTGGTAGTTATTTCAGGTGCATCATTCACATTTTTTACTTCTATAAAATGTGTTAAAGTAGATCCACTTACACTATCTTCCACAGCAACCTCTATTTTATATACACCTACATCTTCATTTTTGGGGATCCCTGTAAACTTTTGATCTTCCTGTTCATAAGTTAGCCAATCAGCATCGGTAGTGATATCATTGTATGTCATTTCATTCTGGCCTGGATAAGAACTTATCTCGTATTCTAAATATGCTGTGAACTGAGTATCTTCTTCTACTAAATTTTCACCAGATATACTGATCGATGGTGATTCATATCGGTATTTGAAGAAAGGATAAGATGTTTCGGATATGATATTCCATACTGCAGAGAAATCCCATCCTTCATCAAAATAATTTTCTTTTGTTTTCATCTCTACGGTGGTCATACCGGTCCCTCCATCACTCGATTGCTGACCAGAAGTCTCTTTATCCCAGAAACCGTAACTTACTTCATGATTATTTTTTCCGATTAGCCCGCCAACAGCAGTATTTCCTGAAACGGTTCCTATTGAATAGCATCGCTTGACAATTCCACCATGATACTCATCGACATCATCTACCAATCCAACTAGTCCTCCTACATTTTCAGCACCTGTAACATCACCAGTAGCATAACAGTTTTCGATGATATTATAATTCATCCCTACTAAACCACCAATTGTTTTATTTCCCGTAACATCACCATTAGCATAACAACTAGAGATGTCCCCTGTATTCATATTGTATCCAACCAATCCAGCAGAATACAAGTCCCCTTCTACATTACCAGTGGCCCAACAATCAGATATCCTATCCTCATTGTAACCTACAAGACCACCAGAATGAGAACCAAATCCAACATCAGTACTAGAGTGACTGTTTGTTATCGTGCCTGAATTAAAACCAATAAGACCTCCAGAGTACAAAGATCCTCTAACTTGACCTCCAGTATAACTCTCTGTAACAAATCTACTATTTTTTCCTATCAAACCTCCAACTCTTTCAGACCCCTCTGTTGTAACCTCTGCTTTACAATCGCGTACAAAACCATAATTGACCCCCACTAACCCTCCGATATGTTTATCTCCCTCTAAATCACCATCTACAGAAGAATTCATAACGTGAGCTCGATAATTATATCCTACTAAGCCACCTACATAGTCATCTCCTATAATATCCACATCTACTAATTTCACGTTTTTAACGATTTTACCTTCATCAACATAACCAAAAAGTCCCACTCTATCAGTAGTATTTCTATTGATGTATAATCCTTTTATTTCATGCCCTTTTCCATCAAAGGAACCTTTAAATCTATCTGAAAAAGTCCCTATAGGTTTGAAACCTTTATAAACACCATCAGTCTGATTCCAGTTTGCAGTAGAACTCGCATCTATATCTTTTCCTAACACATAATGAGCTGTCAAATCATCATTCATATCTTGTAGATCCAGTACATCTTCGATAACATATGGATTTTCTTCTGTACCATCACCAACCATCAGGTAAATATTCTCCGTTGAAGATCCTTCCATTACAAAAGAAAATGTAGTCATAGATCCAGCGATTAGAAGGCAAAAAACGAGTACACTATGTATTTTTAAAAAGATGCGTCTATCCATCATCTCATTCTCCAAGATGAGTTTAGATGTGATTTCTTAATTATAAAAATTACTATAATCTATCAAGTATAAACAGCTTTTAAATTTTATTTATTAAAAATTTCTATTTTTTTGAAAAGACTAACTATTCTAGGTTAATTCATAATATCAGAATTTTAAAGGATAATTAAAAAGAAAGGTTTTCATTCTTTCTTCTTTTTAAGATAATCCATCTGATCCCAGATTATCTCATGTTCAAATCCTTTGCTCTCTAAGAATCTGCTCAGTTCAGCTGTTATATCTTCGATCTCGGATTCTTCTTCAGCGATCCTAGGGTATAGATAAAATTCAACATTTTCCCTATTTATGGGAAATATCATCCTGTACCGTGCTTCTCTGTTATGACCCGTGGGCTTTTGATTCTTCTTAAGGTCCTTCAAATTCTGGTCTATAAGCATCTCCATGTACTCTTCTCCGCTATCCTCTGGATATTGATCTGCTACATTCATGAACATCCTGTAAAGTTCTGGAAACACTGGTGCCAGATCTTTATATTCCACATCTTCAGTAAAACGGATCAAACTGTTCCTCTTTACCGTCTCGTATTCCTCCTCTTCTTCCATGTTCTCACTTTCCAATAAATACCTTATGATTTCAATTTAATGGTTAGGATCAAGGTCTTCATCTTCCGAATCCTCGATCGGATCTACCCATATCGTGATCTCTTTTCCATCTATCTCCCAATCTCTCTTATATCCTTCTTCTGCGCCCTTCTTCAGTGTTCTCGACAATGTCTCCTGCATTATATAGTCTTTCATTTCTTCGATCGCTTCTTGGACCTGAAGATTTCCCCTGTACCTTGTATGTATCTTCTGTGTATAACCCAATTCAAGATCCTTTCTCATCGTCTGGATTCTTCTGACTATATCTCTAGCCATTCCTTCTACTTCTAATTTATCATCTATTTTTATATTTACAAATACTTTAAGACCGCTCTTTTCACTAGCAGTATAACCTTCTTTTACCTCTTCACTTATCTCAACGTCGCTTTTCTCTAATATATATCCGTTTATGTTGGCCATGCTCTGTGTATTGAGAGCTTTCTTTATCTTTATAGGATCTGCGTTTTCTATCGCTTCTGCTACTTTATTGGCTTCACCTTTATATTTCGGTCCTAATGACGAATAGTTAGGTTCTG
>CAYSTL010000086.1:0-7344 GCA_964433785.1 uncultured Thermoplasmata archaeon | reverse complement strand
ATGAAGTCATCTGATATTCCTTCAGCATAACTTGATCTAATTTCACTAAAATTCTCAGTAAAATATATATCATTTATATCACTAACATTTCTAACGGTGATTTCAGATCAATTCCGAAGTCGTCCTGATAGGAGGGGTTATAGCTCTTACTTTCGGCATCGGTGCTATTATCTACAGCTTCATCTTACGTTCTCGAGATCCAGATTATAAATTCTTACCTATTGGCCACTTTTCTCTAGGTTTTATCTTTTCTGTATTCTCCATAATATATCTGTTAGGTTTTAAACCGATGATAGGAGCAATAGTATTCTTCGGAGGGATTTTATCCATATTGGTTTTCTCGATAATATTCAGAAAACAGATCAAGAAAGAGAATGTTGATCGTATGGTGAACAAGTTAAAACGGATAGATTCTGAAGAAAAAATTAAGATCATGGATTTTTTTATGGGAAAATTTGCTTACAAACTTCTGTTAAAAAAAGGAGTCAAATACACCGCAAAGACTAGGGCTGTTGTTTTAGCGATAGGCGTTTCTCTCCCTATGATACTTTTTTTTCGATTCTCCAGAAATTATAATTTTTGCTTCTTAACAGTTTATTTTATTATCTATTTTTCATTACTTTCTATCTTTGGATATCACTTCTCTAAAAATATTTATGAAGATGTGTATAATGAGTACTACGAAAAATATTCAGATGATGAATTATTTAATCCATAATTTGAATTATAATAAATAAATTCTAACTTTCTTTAAGTATAAATCAACTCTTTTGATGAAAAGTTAAAGAAGAAAATCGTTTCCAAATAAAAAGTAAATTTTCAAACAAATTTAATGATACATACCTAATCCTTATATACAACATGCAATATTCGGTATACCGAAACTAATAAGGTAACCCAAAATAGCTAATCTAGAAGTGATCGATGATGAGACTTAACCAACTAAAACAAGGAGAGATCGGAAGGATCACGAGCATCCGTGGTGGGAGAGGTTTCAGACATAAACTTGCACTTAAAGGGATCACTGAGGGTAGGGTTATCAGGGTCATATCGTCCCATGGACCGATAACGATAGAAGTTGATAGGAATACTATGTCGCTCGGTAGAGGGATGGCCAGGAAGATAAGGGTTACTAGGATATGATATCATGAGTAAAAAGGACCTTTATGATATGAAATACGGAGAAAAAGGAACGGTCACCGAGATATCCCCTGAGTTAAGAAACAAAGTGGCAGGGATGGGTATCAGAGAGGGAAAAGAACTGATCTTTACCACTAAGCACCCCATCAAAGGGCCAGTCGTTGTAGAGGTCGAAGGATCTACCACATCCATGGGTATAGGTATAGCCAAGAAGATCACGGTGGAGGTGTCAGAGTGAAGTTACTCCTGATGGGACACCCGAACGTAGGCAAAAGCGTTGTTTTCAACAGACTCACAGGAGCCAATGTGTCCGAATCTAATTATCCTGGAACTACGGTTGATTTCACCAGAGGGTACATGCAGTTGGAAGGTGAAGAGGTCGAGATCATCGATGTTCCCGGTACATTTTCTTTAGAACCTAAAGATAAGGCTGAAGAAGTAGCTGTAAAGATGCTGAAGGAGAACGAAGATTCAGTCGTTGTCTGTGTTATAGATGCGACAAAATTGGAAAGAGGTCTTTATCTTGCCCTGGAGATAATCGAAGAAGGGCATTCTGTTGTAATCGCTCTTAACATGTGGGATGTTGCGGAAGATAAGGAGATAGATATAGACCTGGATAGACTGAGAGATCTACTAGATGTCCCTATCGTACCAACAGTAGCCATAAGTGGAAAGGGTATCAAAGAATTGGCTGATAAGATAAAGAAAGCAGAGCCCGCAGATGTTGGCAAGATAAAACAAAGGGTGGAGGTGAACGACCGATGAAACTTGATGTAGACGAGAGATGGGACCTGATAGACAAGATCGCTGAACAAACCATCTCCTACGGTGAGAGAAAGCACACTCTCAAAGATGCTATAGCTGAACTCACCGTAAAACCGCTGACAGGTATCCCGATTGCTATCACAGCTCTTTACGGTTTCTGGGCTTTCTTCAGCGCATTCGCAGGTTTCTTTACTGATGGATTTTTAGTCAAAATTTTCGATAACCACTGGCTCCCCTGGATCCAAGATGCTTTTCCCGCGAAGGGGAGCTGGTTTTACTACATACTCGTCGGTGAACCAGGAGCTGGTAATTCCTTCGAAGCCTTCGGTATGCTCACTTCAGGTCTGTTCGTGGCCATAGGTATAGTGCTTCCAGCGATAACCGCCTTTTACCTGTATCTGATACTCCTTGAAGATAGTGGATATCTACCCAGATTGGCAGTACTCATAGATACGTTCCTACACAAGATAGGACTCCATGGTTTTGCCATCGTTCCGATGATACTGTCTCTAGGATGCAACGTTCCAGGGGTCGCTGCGACAAGGTCTCTTCAGACAAAAAAACAGCGTTTCATGATGATGATACTCTTAGCGATCTTCATACCTTGTGGTGCACAGTTAGGGGTCATGCTATCGCTCATACCTGAATACACAGGTTTCATACTGCTCTATTTATTCGCAGGTTTCTTCATCTTTGGGTTCATACTTCATAAGATAATACCCGGGAAGTCGCCTGAGATACTTATCGATATCCCACCGTACAGGATGCCGACTTTAAGGAATGTTACTAAAAAACTATGGGTCAGGGTGAAGGGGTTCTTCACGGTCGCTATTCCATTCGTTCTGCTCGGTGTAGGGTTGGTAAACATACTATACCTTGGTGGAGTGATAGATTGGATGGCGAACATCATGAGTCCTCTTTTGACCGGTTGGTTCGGTGTTCCTAAGGAAACGGTAGGACCTCTCATCGCCGGTTTCTTGAGAAAAGATCTAGCCGTTGCACAGCTTTCAGCTATAGAGATGACCAAATATCAGCTGATCAGCTCTGTAGTACTCATCAACCTGTACTTCCCATGTATAGCAACCTTCGCTATGATCATCAAAGAAGGAAAAGAAGGTGGGATAAGAGGTATAATAGAAAATCTAGGTGGCGGTCTGCTCACTCTGATATTTGTACTATTCGTCTGGGGCGGCTTATTGAATCTAATATGGCACATAATGGGGGTTGCATAAGATGGAAGAGAAAAATAGATGGATGTTGGGAAAGCTATACTTTGGTATCCTTGGAGCAGTGGTGTTCATACTTGGAGTGGTAGAAGTAGTTTCAGGCATACTGAGAACTACGATAGAAACAGGGCCTATGATAATCACAGGCGATTTCCTGATATGGCAAGGATTGATACTGCTTTTTGCCGGTGGTTTCTATGTATCCAGTGTTAAGAATTTCAAGGAGATCCATCAGCAGGCTAAGATGGTGATGGCCAGTATAATGATATGGGTTTTGGCTGGGATGTACCTTATCAGCACTTTCCTGGGCTCGATACCCGGTGGTGAAGGTAGTTGGTTCAACACATGGAACGGCTTTCTAGCTTCCTACTCTGCACCCTACCCACCATCGCTATTCATACTTCCGTTCTCATTGGTTGTATTATACTACCTAAGGGTACACAGCCTGGAAGGAGACCTAGCAAGAGAGGAGAAATCTGTGAAGGTGGGTGAAGATGAGTAAACGAAGATCCATACTTGATAAGATCAAAGAGGGTAAATCATTATCACAGATAAGTGAGGAGATCGATTTAGGTGTGGGAACATTGAAGGCGATCGTTGATTCTCTCAAATATCAGGGATATCTGGAAGAAGTGAACTGTGACAGTCAGTGCAGTATGTGCCCGATGGGATGTGATTCTTCGAAAACTCCTTTCAAGATGTATAAGGTAACTGAGAAAGGGGAGGAGTTATAATATGGATATGAAAAATCTATCCATAGAGATCTTACCAAGGGCGTTATGGATGACCATGTTTGTAATCCTGACCTTTTCTATGCACATAACAGGTACTTTCCTAAATTTCAATAACCACTCATCTCTACTTATATCCGGAGGAATATTAACGATAACAGGAATAACTCTTTGGCTCTATATCTCGTACTACATGAGAAAAGCTTTCTTTGACAAAACATTGTTGACAGATGGTCCCTTCAAATATGCTAGGCATCCTATGTATACTGCAATATACATTTTCCTGATCGGATTAGGACTGGTCTTTTTCTCATGGACCTGGTTTGCCATAATGGTTTTATTCATACCGATATGGTACTTAATTAGCAAGATAGAAGAAAAACAGATGACTGAAATCCATGAGGAGAAATATGAAAAATATAAGAAAAATACTGGTATGTTTATACCTAGATTATAGATTTGAATTAAGTATAATGTATAAAAATTTACTAAAAACCTATTTGGTGTGAAAAATGGTATCTAAAAGATATGAGGAGTATCTAGAAGTGATATACGATATATCTAATCAGAAGGGATATGCAAGGGTGAAGGATGTTTCTGAGGAACTGGACCTTGGTTTATCTACGGTTTCAGAGATGTTCAAGAAACTTGATGACCAGGGTTACGTTAATTATGAAAAGTACAGTGGTGTGACGCTAACAGAAAAGGGAAAAAAATTAGCTATCAAACTATCAGAGAAACATAAAACTCTGAGGGAATTCTTGATCATCTTAGGTCTTGATGAAGATGTAGCTGATAAGGAAGCGTGTGAGATAGAGCATGTAGTTAAGAACGAAACCATGGACAGGCTGACCACATTCGTCGACTTCATCAATAAACACGAGAAACCGCTGTGGTTAGAGAGATTCAGAGATTACTATGAAACCGGGGAGCTTGAGGAATGTCCCAGAACTGTCAATAAGAAAAAGGAAGATGATTGATTTTCTATCTCTTACTACGCTGTCTCTCTAGCCATTCCAACCTAGAACTCGTTTCAACGTACATCAAGGCACCTATACCTATGGTAAATAGTAGCCAAAATGTCATTAACATTTTATCGATCCAGGATGAATCTAAAGCTGTATATGATCCTAACATTACAATAGCTCCCAATAGCCCTAACATAAAGGCTATGAATAAAAGAGATATGTAAAC
Source organism: uncultured Thermoplasmata archaeon (assembly GCA_964433785.1). Lineage (GTDB taxonomy): Archaea > Thermoplasmatota > Thermoplasmata > Halarchaeoplasmatales > Halarchaeoplasmataceae > CAYSTL01. The sequence continues at coordinate 2,288 of CAYSTL010000086.1, read as the reverse complement.
TGAAGCTTTTTTTACGCCGTATCTCTTCAAAAACTTTGCATGTATCTTAGGTCTGATGATAGACGAACTTTTGGCAGAATTCTTTCCAAGGGATAAATAATCCTCCAGTAGCCTTTTCTTAGAGATATCTTTTGCCTCGCCCTTCCATATAGAACCTATTATAAAAATTATCCCAGAGATCATCCCCGTATATGTGAGGTAACCATAATCGAAAACATGATCAAAATAGAATCCTATCGAACTTAAAATTAACCCTATGTAAATAAGTAGATTGGGAGTAAGACCTTCATCTCTTTCTCTAGATATCAATACCTCTCTTACTGCCATCACTATACCGAGAACGACCACAAACACATACAGATATTCAAAATCCATCTATGATTCTCCTTTCTCTGATCTATTTAACCTATCTTTAACTCCACCTAGATAAACACTTACCGCCAAGCCAACTATCCCCAATATCAATAAAGTGGTATTTAAAAAATTCCAAGGACTCTCCGGTTCGTGGAATCCTATAACTTCTACCTCGTATCTTGGAGGGTTATAGTAGCCTGCCGAGATGTACTTATCATCATCGACCTGGACTCCTCTAATACCTCTTTCAGTTTTAAAATACTCTCCATACTCTCCTTTCCACAAGACGTTTCCGGAATCATCTATCTTAGCCATGAAATAATCGTATTTCTCAGTATCTTTAAAGTCAAAATAAACATCTTTGCTCTCATCTCCTGTTATAAGATAACCATCTTCAGCTTTCACTAGATTTTGAAGACTCTGGTACTCACCATCTCCTATCCTCTTGGTCCACTTTTTGTCACCGCTTTCATCGACCTTCATTATCAGTACATCTGAATTCCCGTCAAATTTAGCTCTGCCACCTATGATATAACCGTCTCCAACTTCTATCACATCAGAGATCTCAGCATAATACTCACTATCATAAGGTTTTGCACTCGTAAGATTACAATCTTCATCCAGTTTAAAAAGTACTTGATCCATTACACCTTCGCCACTATCATCGCTGTAGTGATAATCTCCAAAGAAAAAGTAACCTTCATCCTTCTTAAATATCTCTCTTATCCATACAGAAGATACATCTCCGTCACCAAGTGAAGGTAGAAAATCAAAGGTCTGTGTTTTTCTATACTGCATTTCCCCTTCATGGTTCACTTTGATCACTAAACCTCCATCCTCGATGGTACCATATATCATGTACCCGTCTTCCACTTGTTCCATAGATATTACTTCACCTTTACCGTAGCTCTTGTTCCACAATACATCTCCTTCTTCATCCATCTTGACCAGTATCAGATTCTCTCTACCACCATCCCCGCGATAATCGTACTTTTCTCCAGAAACGAGATAACCATCATTTAGAACGATCACATCTGAAAAATATAAATTAACTCCCTTGACTGGATCATACTTCTTATTGAGAATCTCTTCACCATTTGAATCTACTCTAAGAATCCAAGCATCGGGTCTTCCATCTTTAGTATCAGCGGATAAACCTCCCAAAACGATGCATTCTCCATCTGAAATATGTTCAATACCTTGTATATGTCCACGACCGTATTCATGTTCCCAATCTACATCGGTATGTGTCCAAACAAGATAAACACTGCTTACAATCAGAGCTATAGATATCACTACTGTTAAGATGATGTACTTTTTATCCATATCGAGTCCCTAGAAAAGATATTGTTTTAAATTATTTATTATTTTTGAATAATTAATTATTGATTCTTGATTTAAGACAAGTTTTAACTTGACCTAAACCATTTATAAGATATCCATGAAAAGCATGTTTGACATACTAGCACCGGTATACAACCGTTTCAGTAAACTACTGTTCTCTCAGATCCGGGAAGAGATAATAGATAGGATGAACTTCGATGCAGATGATAAAATATTAGATGTCGGAGGGGGTACCGGTGCTTTTCTTGAAAAGATATTGGAGAAAGAACCGGATATTCAGGTGTTCCTTCTAGACATCTCTAAGAGTATGATAGATGAGTCAAATATTATGGATTCTATCGTACTAGGTAAAGCATGCTGGAATCCGTTCTCTAGTAACTCCTTTGATTATGTTCTTTGTACCGATGCACTTCACCACTTCCAACACAAGAAAAAGAGTGTCAAAGAGATGATGAGAGTCGTCAAACCAGGGGGGACCATAATTATCTTCGAGATGGATGCTAAGAGTCCCATAACAAAACTTATCAAGTTTGGTGAAAAGATACTCGGTGAGCCTTCGGAATTCTTCACACCTGAGGAGCTTAGTTCAC
>CAYSTL010000085.1:0-7359 GCA_964433785.1 uncultured Thermoplasmata archaeon | reverse complement strand
CGGTTTTCCTACAAGACCTACTTCCATTATCTCTACCTAAAAACAAATAATACTTTCTCAGTTAAATTATTTCTTGAAAAAACAAAGGGAAATTAAGGGTTTTTTAATTTACTCTATCTCAGCACCGCATGCATAGCACATCTCTGCATCTGCGTTCAATTCTGTACCGCAAACAGGACATTCTATCTTGTCTTCACTTTCCTCTTCAGATTTGATTTCAGCACCACAAGCATAGCACATCTCTGCTTCAGGACTGAGTTCTGTTCCACATTCAGGGCAGATGGTTACTTCTCCCTCTTCTTCTGGTTCTTCGGGCTCCTCTTCAGTTTCTTCTGGTATTTCCTCTTCAATCTCTTCTTCTTCCTCGGGCTCCTCTTCAGCCTCTTCTACTTCTTTCTCAGCTTCTTCTATCTCTTCAGAGAGTTCTTCTTCACTCTCAATCTCCTCTTCTTCGATTTCTGGAGCCTCTGGAATTTCTTCTCCAGCTTCTTCTACCTCTGCTTTCCTTTCACTTTCTACTTCAGGTACACCTTCGATCTCCTCTTCCTCTATCTTGGTTTCTTCTGGAATCGATGGTACCTCTGGAGATGGTATTTCAAATTCCTCTTCAAGAGCCTCTTTTTGTCGGGTCAACATCTTTTTATGAGCTTCCAATAGTTTTGCCCTTGTATCCGCCATCTGACTGTCTTTATCCAATAATTCCCTTTCCTCTTTTACGATGGATCTACTATTTTCTATGCTCTCTTTTAGGTTGTTCTCCAATTTGTTCAAAGTCTCTAAAGTCTTTCTTCTACCCTGTAAAATCTCTTCTTCTTTGGACACAACGATCTCTTCTCTTTTATCCAGATCCTCTTCTCTTTCTACCATCTTTTCTTCTCTTTCCAACAGCGCTTCCCGTTTATCCATTATCTCTGACTTTATCTCATCGATATCATTTATCTTGCTTGAGATCTCATCCTTATAGTCTTGCAATTCTTCTCTTTCCTGGTCCAGTTTATCCCTAGTGGCAGCCATATTACTTTGTAAAGATTCGAGTTTCTCCTTAAAATCATTTAATTCCTGAGCCTTATCCTGCAGCTCATCCTCCCATTCCCCTAATTTTTCCTCTTTTTGATCAAGTGCCTCTTCTCTCTCTGATAACTTTTCTTCTTTTTCTTTGAGTTCATTCTTCTTGTCTTCAACTTCTTGTCTCTCTTCTTTAAGCTTTTGAACATAACCTTCCATTTCTGACAATACGGAATCTTCTGGCAAATTTTTTCCCCCTAATCGGTCACTAAATTATATCCGTAAGGTAATAATCGTTTAAGTAAATTACGGATAAATTATTATTTTCTATTCAAAAATAGGGCCTAAAACTTCCAACCCATTATCACTCACTTCGATTGCATGTTTTTCCATAGAATGTTTGCAGGCTCTCATCTTCTCGATCTGTATAAATCTAGTCAATTCACCTCTACTCCTATCGATACTAAGATTGATAACACCGTCTACAAGAAATCCTTCATTGCCTAGTAGATTTGCTTCTGCACCCATGCTTCTCTCCATCACCACAAAACTGTACAGGTCTAGATCTCTCAGCATCTTAAAGAAGTAAAACATCTTTTTTCGCATGTTCTCTACATTTTCCATGAGCGAATATAGAGCTCCTAAGGAATCCAAAGTGAATACCTTGAATTTATCACCTTTATCGCTTTTATTATGTCTGAGCAGGTCTTCCATAAATTCTACATAATCAGTTTCTTCGTCCTCTACTAAAAGGTCTATCTCTCTAAGATCAGTCACATCTGTAATATCTATATTCGGTAATGGTTCGATCCCAAAGCTCTTCATATTGTTCTTATGGCTGTCTACGGTTTCTTCTAAGGTGGTGTATATACCATAATGATCACTGTCCTCAACGAACTTGGTCATTATATCAAAACAAAAACTTGTCTTAAGTGAGCCCGGTGGACCTGTTATCAAAATTACTTTTGGTGATGATATATCTGTATAAAATAGATTATCTAATCCAGGTATAGAGTCTTCAAACATCCTTATCATGTACATAAATGAATTTTATGCATTTAATTCTATCGATAATTCCGCACAAAATATCTAAACTTTGACCGAAACGTTATTTTAATCCGTATCAATAACCATCCATGGATAATTTGCAGACAGATATATTAGGGATGAAGTTAGAGACTCCTTTCTTGCTAGCTTCAGGCATATTAGATCAAACATCAAAATCTATGAAGAAATTGTTGGAACTAGGCATGGGAGGCGTAGTCACTAAATCCATAGGTTCAAACCCTAGGAGAGGACATCCTAACCCAACCATGGTAGAACTTAAAACTGGTTTATTGAATGCTATGGGATTACCCAATCCAGGTATCGATAAATATTTGGAAGAATTGGAAGATCTAAGATCAAGTATCGGTGATAAACCTATCATAGGGAGTGTTTATGCTTCAACAACTGAAGAATTTGCTGAATTATCACAAAAGATGGAAAAGGGAGATGTAGATGCAGTAGAACTCAATCTTAGTTGTCCACATGCTGAAGGTTATGGTGCCTCTATAGCATCGAATCTAGAATTGGTAGGGGAGGTCATCATATCTGTAAAAGAAAAGGTAGACATACCGGTACTAGCAAAATTACCTCCCGCTGCTCAAATTGCGGAAACAGCCTCTGTTTCAGAAAAAGCTGGTGCAGATGCTGTTGTTGCCATAAATACAGTCAAATCTATGGCGATCAACTTCGAAACCAGAGAACCAATCCTTGGGAACGAAGTAGGAGGATATAGTGGAAAGGGTATCAAACCTATCGGCCTTAGATGTGTGTATGAAATATACGAAGAGGTCGATATACCTATCATAGGTTGTGGTGGTATAACCACTGGAAGAGACGCTCTTGAATATATTTTAGCAGGTGCGTCTGCTTTACAGATGGGATCTTCGATATACTATAGAGGAAAAGATGCCGCACAGAAGATCTCTAAAGAGATGACTGAACTTATGGATAAAGAGGACATAGATAGTATAAAAGATATTATAGGAAAAGCGCACTAAATGTAATGTGAAAGTTTAAATATAGGCATATAAGGTGAATAAGTGATGCAGGAACCTGACCCAGAGGAATTCGTTGATAAGCAGGAAATAGGTGATTTTACCTCAGTTCTTGTAAATTTTTACAGAGGTGAGGTACAAAGAGCTTATACATGGCGAACTAGGTTGGATAGAACCACTAATTGGGCTATCTTAATTCTCTCTGTTCTGATAACCTGGACGTTCAGCAGTCCAGATCGTCCCCACGAGCTACTACTTTTCACACTCATATTCATGTTCACGCTTTTAATAATCGAAGCTAGAAGATATCGTTTCTACAATGTGTGGGCTAGCAGAATCAAAGTTCTTGAAGAGAATTTTATTGCTAAAGCTCTTTCCCCTAGAGAAAAAGTTTCAAGTAGGGATTGGATGAAAACACTAGCTGAAGACCTTAAAAACCCTCATTTCAAGATCCCTTTATGGACAGCTATATCCCATCGATTAAGAAGAATATATCAATGGTTATTCTCAGTTACGATCATATTATGGATCAGTAAACTAGCTATGCATCCAACATCAGCAAGCAGCTTAGGCGATATAGTTTATAGAGCAAAAATATCGACGATACCAGGTAGTGTGATCACTGCGATAGTTTTTGTATTTTACATAATAACAATGTTAATAGCCTTCATCGGACCAAGATTTGAAGAAAGAAAGAGTAAAATCGTTGATGATGAGGAATCCCGAAAAGAGTGGGAAAAGAAAATGTGAAAATTATAGTTTTGTAGTTATCTCCGCTCCACTGGAAGTTACTATTACAGTATGCTCTCTCTGTGAGATTATACCGTTTTTCCTTTCTTCTAGCACAGGATAGTTAAGGACTGTGCTGAATCTTTTTTGTCTATCTAATAATTCCTTATAATCATCGCTGTATTCTTTACACCATCTAGCAGCGAAGGGTAGATGATCGAACTTTTCCTCGATCCAATTGTAGAATTCAAGATCCTCACCTTTCAAACGTCTCTTTTTCTCCAATTTGTATATCTCTCCTGGCTCTTTATCTCTTACTTTACCTACACCGTCCGTAGCGAATGGTTCGATAGCAAGTACCATCCCTTCCTTGATCTTACCGAATCCCCGTGTGACGTTTGGTATAGCAGTACCGGCATGTAATGCATACTGTTCTAATTCATGACCAGTAAGATTTGAGATAGGATTGTATCCTTTGCTTGTTATCACTGTTTCAATATTTCTACCTACATCTCGTATCTTCATACCTGGTCTAAGAGATTTTATTGCGAACTCTAACGACTCCTCTGCAGCCTCTATCAAAGATGTGTATCTATTCGTACCAAGTTCAACTGTTAAAGCATTATCAGCTATATAACCACCTACATGACAACCGATATCTATCTTGACTACATCTCCCTTCTCGAACGTATTGCTATCGTTTTCAACAGGAGTATAATGTGCTCCTATATTGTTAACTGATATATTAGTTGGAAAGGCAGGTTTAGCTCCGTTGTCCCATATCACTTTTTCTACTTCTTCGGCTACTTCCAAATAATTTACTCCTATCTCACAAACCTCTTTTCCTCTTTCTAATGCCTTTCTTGCAATATTACCAGCTTTCATGTACTTCTTTTTAATTTCAGGTTTCAATTTCTCACCAACTTGAATTAGTTAAAATCCAAAAAATTTCTTTCACTATATAACTTTCCATTTCTTCTCTAGATCATCCCGTTCGATCACACCCTCTCTGAGTATCTCTATTTCATCGTTTACTTTTACAACAGTGGTCCCTATTCCATATCTACAATCACCACAGTTCACATAAAGAGTGATACCATCAAGTTGAATCTTAGCTGTATCAACATCAATCGGATCTGGTCTTCCATGAACATTCGCACTAGTAGAAGTTATAGGACCAAAATCTTCTATTATCCTCTGAGCCATGGGATGATCAGGAATTCTGATACCTTCTGTCCCTTCCTCAGTTTCTACAACTATAGTTAGTGGGCCTGGTAGAAATTCTTCCCCAAGCTCCCATGCCAGTTCAGGGATATCTAGATACTCTGAAGCATGGTTTAATGAATTATATGCTACTGAGATCTTTTTATCCAGCGGTGCTTTTTTGACTTCTTTGATCTTTTCTATCACCGATTCGTCGAAAGGGTCACCACCGATCCCATAAATGGTCTCAGTTGGATAAACTATCAGATTACCGTTTGATAAAACTTCATTAACCATATTGACCAGCTGATCTGGACAATCTCCATCACATTCCTCTTTACTGCATTTAAATTCCATCTGTAACACCTATAGATAATGGATATTTTGATGAGATCTCTTCACATGTTGGTTACCATCATGTTCTACAATCGACATGTGACCAGGATAGATCTTCTCAACATCATATTCTGTTAATTTTCTAGTAGATTCAACCAAGTCATCTATATCTCCAGTTGGAAGGTCTGATCTACCTACACCCCCATTTGAAAATATCGTGTCTCCCGAGAATAATATCTTTTCTTCAGGATGGTACAAGCATATACTTCCATTGGTATGCCCAGGAGTGTGTAATATCTCAAAACCAGAATAACTGTCAAAATCTATCGGTTTTACTTTTAGAGGGAATATATCTTTATTAAACTGCCTAGCTAATGTGGATTCGTCTCCTTTATTCATTGCTTGTGCTTCTTTTTCCTCAGCATAAAGTGGAACATTGAATTCCTTTGAAAGAGTTTTAGCGTTACCAACATGATCCACATGTCTGTGTGTTAGTATTATAGCATCCATATCTGGGATAAAATCATCGACTTCCTCGATTATCTCATCAACTTTGTTCATCCCAGTATCTACCATGAATTCCTTCTCTGATCTAACTAAAAAAACGTTAGAAGAATATCCACTTCTTATCAAACTTTTAACTTCTACCATAATGATCAACCATAAACCTCTATAAATTTCTCAAAAGACCTGTCATAGGTTTCCTCCACATCATCTGGGAAAACACAGGCAGGTAATTCATTTCTACTCAGATGGTATTGAATACAATCACAGCAAACTCCTTTCCTTGGACAACCAGGATAGGTGCAGTTGCAAAAATCTTCATTTTCATCTTTACTGCATTCTTCCATAAATCTTGACCTCTGTGGTCAGATAAAGAATAGAAATTATTTATTATTTTTTCAATCTGTGTAGGGAAAATACTAAAAACTAATTCAGATTGTGATGAACCGATGGCAAAATTCTGTGAAGACTGTGGGACGCTACTTCAAAATGGAAGATACTGTCCTAAATGTGAAAAACTGAAAGCCAGCAAATCCAACTCAACAAAACAAACTTCTATCAAACAGAATCAAAAATCAGATGGTCTCTTCCCTTTCCGAAATATAAGGGATGGACAGAAACAGTTCATGAAAGATGCTGAGAGAACTTTCAATCATCATGATAATCTAATAGCACATGCACCCACCGGGATAGGTAAAACCGCCGCTGTTCTAACAGCTGCTGTAAAAAATAAAAACAAAGAAGAGAAAATATTTTTCTTGACGAGCAAACAATCACAACATCATATCGCTATAGAGACCATCAAGAAGATGCCAGATGATGTGAATGCGATTGACGTTATTTCGAAGAAACACATGTGCCCAAGAGATGAATCACGTTTACCTTACCCAGTCTTCGAAAAGTTCTGCAGCGAAAATGGACAAAATCAATGTAACTTATTCAATAAACAGATGTCAAAAATAGTTGACTCTCTAGTCGGCACTACAAAGCATGTCAATGAAATCGTTAATTTATGTAGGTCTAGAGGTGTCTGTCCACACAAAGCTGCGCTGGTTGCAGGAAAAGAAGCAGATATAATAGTCTGTGATTACAACTATGTTTTTGATGAGATAAGAGAAAGCATCTTTGATATGTTAGACATAGAATTAGAGAACGCTATAGTAATCGTTGACGAGGCGCATAATTTACCAGACAGGATCAGGAGTCATCTTGAGGAGAGCATAACTGTACAAGTTCTAAATGAGGCTCATCAAATACTCCAGGGTTATTCTTCCTCGTTGGCCAGTTTCATCAAAAGACTAAGCATGGAATTAGAAAAAATAGATGAGGATGAAAGAAAGATCGACAAAATATTCTTAGACCAGAGGATTAAACAGGCTATGAAGGGTGGATTGTCACAGTATGAGTCTATAAAAGATATCCTAGGCAATCTAGAGAATGTAGCTAGGGATGTTTTAGAGGAGGATTCTGCAGCAACAGCTCCGATGTATGTTTACTCGTTCTTATCAGCCTGGCAGGTAGAGGGAGAGGAAGTATTCAG
>CAYSTL010000084.1:0-7430 GCA_964433785.1 uncultured Thermoplasmata archaeon | reverse complement strand
TTCTTTCATGAGTTTATCTATAATATAATCATTCACATTGTTTATAAATTAATTCTTAGAACTTATTTTCATCATAGAAACCTCTTAAAACACCATGAATCGAAAGATTAATAATAAACGTATAACATTGTATAATGATGGGAAAAATAATCTTGGACTCAGATGGACTTATAAAGCTTCAAAAATCTGGATTACTTAAGTTACTTGCTTCAAGATGTGATTGTATAATCCCTGAGGCTGTATATAAAGAGTCAGTTGTAGATGGAAAAAAGGGCTTATATGAGGATGCATTCCTGATAGAAGATATCGTACAGGAAAAGATCGATAGAATAAAGATAGATGACAATAAGAAAAATCTAGAAAAGATAAGCAAAGATAAGTTAGAGTCTCTCGGTAAGGGTGAGAAAGAGACTTTTCATCTGTATTTTCAGGAACAGGCTGATGCAATTGTATCTGACGACAGAGCCTTTTTGAAGGTTCTAGATAGATTTAGTAATGTAAAATATTTCACTCCGTGCAATACGATATATATAATGTATAAAAAAGGGATCATAAATAAAAAAGAATCCCTTAAGAGCATTGGTAACATAAAGGAATTGGTTAGAAATGACGTTTATGAAATTGTCAAAACTAAGATAAAAGGAGGTGAATAATTTGGGAACTAAACCGTATCCGCTGAGAATTCCGAATAACCTTATGAAACTGGCAGAAGCACGTTCATCTGAAGAACATGTTGATAAATCTACTGCTCTCAGACAGTTGATGTACAAAGGTGCAGAGGATTATATCCTTGAACTCATCTCTAAAGGAAGGATATCGGTGTCAAGAGGTGCAGAACTACTTGATACGAATGTACATGAAATCTATCAACTAGCTAAAAAGAAGGGAGTAGAGATCGGAGCTACCGTTGACCAGTACGAGAAAGGAGAGAAGACCGCTGAAGACTTGATAGAGTAGAGAAATGCCTCTCTTCCATATTTGAGGTATGAGTGTCTTCTAGAAATACTAATGAAGTTTTTTACACACTTCCTCCATCAATCGGTAATATCATCTTTCTTGCCAATACTGACCCCAGATAAACAAATACCATACCCAGCATTCCAAATATCACATAAAGTATACCTGGATACCACTGAGTCATCGTACCGGTTACAGCCCCCATCATCATGGGTAAAAATATCAGAACTGTAAAGAATACGAACAACACGTTCCAATCTTCTACAGTTTTAACGTATTCTCCTTTCAATCTCCAGTAAGCTAAGTGACCTATAAATGATAGTACAAAGAATCCAGATACTATCAATAAATGATAGAACCAGAACATCAATGTTTCATTTCCTATCATATCCTACCCTCACACTATAATATTCCCCACAACATTATATATAATTTTAGGAAGCCTATAATATGTTATTTTAGATCATTCCTTTATGATCTTGACATCATCACCAAAATCGTACTTATCTTCTTTCTTTTCTTCATCTTTAGATTTTTCATCGATTGATTTAGATGAAGTCTCACCTTCAGATTTTTCCTCCCTCTCAACACCTTCAAGTTCGATCTCAGTATTTTCTGCCTTTCTTTCCATATAATCTTCCATATCTTTCATGACTTCCTCGATGTCACCTTTACGATTAGGATGTCCTCTGGTCAATGCAAAGTATATTATCAGTGTAATTCCGGTTAAAACTAACCAAGAATATGGCGGAAGAGGCAGTATACCGCTTAATAAAATAACCCATACCGCTATCATTATCAACAGTATGTATATCTTCCATCTCTTTTCCATTGGTAAGAAAATAAATCTACATCCATTTATATCTGTTCCATGTTAGAACTAGAATCCAACAGATTTAAATAAACAAAATGGTTTTGTAGTCATAATGAAAATCCGTTGGAATAAGCATTTATACCTGGTAGTAGTCGTTTTGGTAATCTCTTTAATTTTCACTACAAATCTAGTAGGTGCTTCAGATAAGGCTCCGGATTTCACAGTATCGACTGCAGAAAGGAGTACCTTCAAGTTGTCTGAACAAGAAGGAAAACCAGTGCTCATCGATTTCATGACGCCTTTATGCAGCGAATGTAAAAAATTAGAGGAGAATATCCAGGATATCTATCCGGAATACAAAGATGAGGTTATTTTCATAACTATAGATATCAGCAACAGCTCTAAATCAAGATTAAAACAGTACAAAGAAGATAGAGATATCTCCTGGGTCGTAGGAAGTGGTGATGAGGATATATTTGTAAATAAATACAAGGGAACGACCGTACCTAAAACTGTTATCATAGATGAAGATGGCTATCTAAATTTTGACAAAGATGGTGTGATCTCAAAAGATAGACTTAAAAAAGAATTAGACCAAACTCTGGGTGGAGAAAACACGAGGATCGATCTAAAAGACTATGGCATTTACACACTAGCCATCATAGGTGGATTTGCATCTTTCTTTTCACCCTGTGCTTTCCCTCTTCTCCCTTCATTCATAGCATACTATATAACAGGAGCGAAAGGGAAAGGCAGAACTGTAAAAAGTGGTTTGAGTCTTGGTATAAAAGCAGCTATCGGGTTATTAACTATCTTTTCCCTAATAGGTGTTCTAGCCATAAGTGGGAGTTACTGGATATCTCAGTATATCCCGTATCTAGAAATGATAGTTGGAATCACGATCCTTATCCTAGGAATTTTACTCTTAAAAGATATAGATATCGGCAGCTATTTTACCTTATTAAAAAATAAAATACTGCACAGTTTAGGTAAAGAACCCACCAGTAGCAAAACAACGACTTCTCCGTTCATATATGGGATGGGATACGGCTCTGCAGCAGCTGGATGTACAGCACCGGTCTTCATAGCCATCGTACTTTCATCCTGGCTTGCTGATGGTTTGTATTCTGCCTTGATAGTTATACTCCTTTATTTCAGCGTGATGGCGGGACTGATGATCACATTCTCTGTAATCACCATGGTGTTAAAGGACAAGATTGCTAACAAAATTAGAAAACATATGGATCTGATAAACAAGATCTCAGCTTTGATAATGATAGCTGTAGGAATATACTTGGTTATCTATTTCTTGCAAACCATCTAGCCCATCTTTACGAAACCTTTTTAATACCCAACCTTTTCTTTCCAACCGGAACCTGATAGTTATGGAAATGTCCAAAAGGGATGAATACGATTTCAAGAAAGCACTTGAAGATATTAAGGAATATACTGGAAGGGGAACAGAACTTATTTCATTGTATATCCCTCCAGATAAGAAGATATCTGATGTTGCATCATATCTGAGAGATGAGATGTCAGAAAGCTCTAATATCAAATCGAAGTCTACTCGTAAGCACGTACAAAGTGCATTGAAATCGATTTTATCAAAATTAAAATATTTCAAAGAAGCTCCCGAGAACGGAGTTATATTCTTCGTAGGTCATGTATCAGCTCAAGGCGACCAGACAGATATGGTCTCGAAGACAGTAGAACCACCAAGACCGATAGAGACCTTTGTGTATAGATGTGATTCTGATTTTTACCTAGAACCTCTAAAAGACATGCTCGGTGCGGAAGAAAAGTATGGTCTTATCGTGGTTGATAGAAGTGAAGCTACTATCGGGATCTTAAGAGGTAAAAGAGTTGAGACTCTCACCAATATCCAGTCACTGATACCGAGCAAACACTCTAAAGGTGGACAATCAGCTCAGAGATTCGAACGTTTGATAGAGGGTGCGGCACACAAGTATTTCAAAAAAGTAGGAGATAAAGCGAACAGTCTTCTTTTACCAGAAGATATAGAAGGTTTGATAATCGGCGGACCAGGACATACTAAGGATGAATTTGCTGAAGGTGACTTTCTCCATCATGAACTTAAAAAGAAGATAATCGATACTTTCAACACAGGCTATACTGACGAATATGGTTTGAGAGAACTCATGCAACAGGCTCAGGAAACACTATCAGATCTTGAGGTGATGAAGGAGAAAGAATTAGTCAATAAACTTATGGAAGAAATCAAAGACCCTCAAGGGGGTTTAGCTACGTACGGGGAGGATGAGGTTAGAAGAGCTCTGATGATGGGAGCTGTTGAAACGGTTCTTATTTCGGAAGGAATAAACAAGAAAAAGGTCGAAGTCGAATGTCCCGAGTGTGGTTATGAAGACGAATTTAGTATAGAAAAGAACAAAGATCCTGAAGAAAAAGAATGTCCAGAATGTGGAGCTAAATTTGAAGTTATTGATGAACAGGATATGATAGATGAGATCTTTGCAGAAGCTGAACAGGTAGGATCAGATGTAGAGATCATCTCAGAAGAGTCTGAAGAGGGGGAACTGCTCTTAAATGCCTTCGGAGGTATTGCAGCTTTGTTGAGATTTAGAGTGAGCTGAGAGTGATAGTATATGGAATACGTTTTGATAAGCTTTAAGAAGCAGATAGAAAAGAATGTAAGACAGTATATGGGATTAGATGAAGACGAAGATATACCCATAGAGATACCTTCAAAGGAAAGAGGAGACTATGCTTTACCTTGTTTTAAATTTGCATCCATTCTTAAAAGATCACCAGCAGATATAGCAAAGGATGTAGTTGATGAGCTTGAAATTGAAAATATTCATCTTGAGCAGGCAGGTCCATATGTTAATTTTAAGATTGATGATGAATATTTGGTTAATAAGACGATAAAATCAGCTATAAAAGATGACAGATTTGGAAAATTACCTGATAAAGATGAAAAACTATTGGTCGAACATACGAGTGCAAATCCTAATGGCCCTCTACATGTCGGTAGAGCAAGAAATCCAATAATCGGAGATACTGTAGCTAGGATATATGAGATGGCTGGTTATGATGTAGAAAAACAGTATTACGTCAATGATATTGGTAGACAGATGGCCATACTTGCTTGGGGAAGGATGAATCTTGATGAAGATGATCTACCTTCTCCAGATAGAGATAAGATGGATTATCAGATCGTGAGATATTATCAAGAAGCGAGTAGATTACTAGAAGAAGATGAAGGACTTGAAGATGAGATAAGAGATATAATAAAAAGGATGGAGAAGGGAGAAGAAGATATCTTCGATCTATTCAAAGATAGTTCTGAAAAGGTACTTGAAGGTATAACGCAGTCTCTATCTAGATTGAATATCGATCTTGACAGCTACAAGAATGAATCTAAGTTCATTATCGATGGTTCAGTGGATGAAACTATAGATAAGATGGAAAAATTAGAAGAATGTGACAATGAGGATGGAGCCCTCTTTTTCAAGAATGGTGAAAATAAAACATTTGTTACTAGAGAAGACGGGACTAACCTTTATCCTGCTAGAGATATAGCGTATCATATATGGAAATCACTACAATCGGATAAACTCGTGAATATATTGGGAGAAGACCACAAGCTACATGGTGAATTTCTTATAAACGCTCTTTCAGCTTTAGATATCTCACCTATACCAGATATAATCTTCTATTCATTCGTAACATTTGAAGGAAAAGAGATGTCGACCAGGAAAGGAACTTATGTCACGTTAGATGATTTCATGGATACCGCACATCAAAAAGCTAGAGAGGAGATATTGAAGAGAAGAGATGATTTTGATAAGGAAACTGTTGAAAAGGTATCAGAAAAGGTAGGTCTAGGTGCCGTTAGGTACAATATAATCAAAGTTCAACCTGGCAAACCTATAGATTTCAGATGGGAAGAGGCTTTAGATTTTCAAGGTAACAGCGCTCCCTTTATTCAATACACACACGCTAGAGCATCCAGCATACTGAGGAAATGGGATGGATATGAGGACGAACTAGAGGAACTATTAGATGATGATATAAACTTGTATGAGAGTGGGGAGATATCTTTAGTAAAAAAGATATCTGAATTTCCAAGAGTTATTCTTGAATCGAAAAATGAAAAGTCACCTCATAAAATTGCCAATTATGCTTATCAGTTGGCTTCAGAGTTCAACCAATTTTATAGGGATTATTCTGTATTAAAATCTGAGGACAAAAAGAAAGAAAGGATCATACTTGTAAAGGCATTCAAGAATGTGATCTCGAATGTGCTCTATACATTAGGTATAGATGCTCCAGTAAAGATGTAGTTTTTTAAAAAAGAAAATTAGAAAAAAAAAGTAAAAGGTTTTTTATCTTTGGAATTTATCTCTGAAATAGTATAATCCCACTGCTACACCGATAATGATTATCGGTATGAGTGCGTACACAATGTATTCTCTCCAGGCTGGTGGTTGAACGTTTATCTCTTTTTCCATCGAGTTATCTCTGAGATATCCACCTGATTGTGGTTCTTCAGCTGCTGTTATGTTGACTTCGATATCTTTCTTTCCTTCACTGGATGCTTTCCACTTGAATTTTATGAGTCTGTTTTCTCCTTCTGGTATTGTGTTAGTGTTTGCTTCTTCGTCTCCTTCATAGAATGTTATCGTTCCATCGAATACTTCTCCGTTCAAGTAAACTGATATCGATTCGGCATCTGCTGATCCGTAATTGGTCACATTAGCTGTAATGGTAACCTTATCGCCTTTACTTGGTTTGTTGTTTGAGAATTTTATATTGTTAAGTTCTAGATTTGGAACTTTACCAGGTGAAACACTTAGTTCTTTACTCATCGTTCTGTTGTTTCCTGCATGATCTTCAACATCAAGTTTTAGTGTGAACTGACCCATGCTCTCGAATGTATGAGTAAATATTGTGCCTTCTTCTTCTATATTGAGTCCATCTATCATCCAGGTGATGTTGAGTTCATCGGCTGGTGTTCTATCGCCTTCATAACCTGCAGGATCATATGAGCCAGATGCGTTGAATGTGACCTGTTCACCTTTCTCTATCTGATCAACACTTATCTCTTCACCATCTTGTGTGAGTTTCATCGAAGGTATAGGATCAGTTGTATCTTTTACCTTGATATTAATTGAAGCCATATTCCAGTTACCGACTACATCGGTTACATTCACTTGTACATCATATGTGTAATATAGATTGAAAGTGTGAGTGACATTTACGCCCATCTCATGACCTGAACCATCGCTGAAGTTCCATTCATAATCTCTGATCTCACCAGCATCTACAAATTCGCTAGCACTGAATACTACCTCTTGTCCTTCATTTACTGTAGTATTATCTGCTGTAATTGTACCTTGAGGACCTTGACCATCTATCAAGACGGTCACTGAGTCAGTTACTTGATCTCCACCGGTATCTTCGACGATCACTTCTAGTTCCTTTTCACCAGGACTTGTAAAAGTATATGTAAGATCTTTACCTGTGCTTATTTCTTCACCAGCAAGCTCCCAAGTATAAGACTCAGCTTCACTAACTGGGTCTTCAAATTGTGCTTCACCGTTGACTTCCGAGTCCTGTCTGATTATGTAATAATCTTCTTCTTTAAGATATACATTTCCAGCTTGTTCGAGAACTA
>CAYSTL010000083.1:0-7438 GCA_964433785.1 uncultured Thermoplasmata archaeon | reverse complement strand
GCTCTGGTTATGAAATCTTCAGATCCAGCTATCATGGATCCAACAGGGGCGCTCAGTCCTTTAGAAAGGCAGATCTGAACAGAATCTACATCAGAAACTAATTCTTTAACATCCTCACCTGAAGCAACGGCAGCGTTGAATATCCTGGCACCATCCATGTGAACTTTCAATCCATGAGCATGAGCGATATCACAGTTCTTCTTTGTATGATATGAATCTTTAACTATTCCACCGGTCACATTGTGTGTATTTTCCATGCACAATAGAGATGTTTCTGGATGGTGGATATCTTTACCTCTAATAGCTGATTTTATCTCACTCACTCTAAGGTATCCTTCACCATCATCCAGTAACTTTGCAGATAAACCAGCTAAAGATGCATATCCACCGACTTCATATTTGTAGATGTGAGAATTCTTTCCTAAGATGACTTCCTCACCTGGTGAGGTATGTGTCAACAATGATGTTATGTTACCCTGAGTTCCTGATGTGACAAATAATGCTGATTCCTTACCAAGTTTCTCAGCAGCCATCCTCTCTAATCTGTTTACAGTCGGGTCCTCTTTCATCACGTCATCTCCTACCTCAGCATCTTTCATGGCCTCTCTCATCTCTTGGGTAGGTTTTGTGACCGTATCGCTCCTAAGGTCGACGGTTTCGGTGCTCATATTATCTGGAAAAATAAAGAACCTATTTAGTTATTCGGAGTGAAAATTGATATCTACCTGTTCCCTTCTTTAGGCTTGATGATCAAAAAAGTCGATATCGAAGATGAATTATCAGACATCGATGAACTATGGAGTCCTCTTGTTATCGGTAGAGTAGATGATCATGAAGTAAAACTGGTTAAGATGACCGGAGAATTTGAATGGCATCAACACTCTGAAGAGGATGAGATGTTCTTCGTCCTGAGTGGAAATCTAACAATAAAAACAGATGAAGGCAATATTAAACTTGAAAAGGGTGAATTGATAGTGATACCTTCTGGAACCAGACACAAACCAGTTGCTGAAGAGGAAACTGAAGTTATGCTTTTCGAAAAAGGAAGTATTTCTAGGAAAGGTGACTGAAGTTTAGATCTCAATACTATTACCGTATTCAGGCAGTATAACTGATATCCCTTTATCCGAAAAATACTCTTCGAAGATCTCAGGCCTTTCAGTATGCACTGGTATCACGGTTTCGGGAGATATCTTTTCGATCATTTCCGCAATCTCAGGACCACTTGCATGACCGCTGGCGTGTACCTGATATGGTTTATGATCATTTTCCTCATTGATCTTGAACTTTTCAAGCCAGTTCATCAATCTGTTCTCACTCAGTTTCATCTCCTCGTTGAAAGGTTCTGATTGTGCTCTAATATAGATCGAATCAGGCATCTCACCTAGATCTAATAATTCTTTTATATGATAGAAATCCATGAACACGATATATTTTTCTGGTCCTTTAGCGATCTCTGGTGCTTTTATTCCGTTCTCCAGATGAGTGAGGTCTATGCCATCGTCCCAATCTGTTTTATATCCTGCAGTGAATTTTTTTCTATTGTAATCAGCAGGACTGTAAAGCATACTTCTTTTTCTAGAGAGATATATTTTAATCCTGTCTTCCCTTTCTGGATCTTCTATATCATTAGTGCAGATATTTTCTAAATGCTTACAGAGATATGCTGTTTTGGGTGAGATAACGAATGTTCTCCCACTCTCCTTTGCTGCCTTTAGAACTGTCTCATACCTGGTGATATCCTTCCATGAGAAACCTACGAAAACAGCTCCTTCGGTCTTCTGTATCAGATCTATCATATCCTGCTCCACTTTTTCTTCATCATCGGGTATTTCCTCTTCTATCCTGGTTCCCTCTGTGATCAGCACATCGATATCTTCTTTTGCTACTGATCCTACAAAATCTTTCGATCTATCACTGTACCTTCCATGGAAACGAATATCTCCTGTATAAGCAATCTTTTTGTCATCAGGGGTATGTATCAGAAAAGAAGATGCACCAGGTATAGAATGATCTACTGAAAATATCTTGATATGATGATCTCCGATCTCGAATTCTTCCTGATCTTTGTGTTGAATTATATTTCTTTCAGAAGCTTCTTTTTCTATCTTATGTGCACCAGGTGTCAATCCACCTTGATTTTGATCGAGATAGAATTTTCCTGGTTCTATCAATTCTTTAGAGACACCCATCGGACCTAGGGAATCTAATAATTTTAGCAGTTTTTTAGTGGTGCTGGATGTGTGAACAGGTATATTTTCATCCAGTAATCCTATGTACGCACTGTGATCGACATGAGCGTGTGAAAGTAGTAGTCCATCTATGAAAGGTCTTCCATTTTTTTCCATATATTCCTGGTAACTCTCTATATCTACATCCCAAAGATGTAAGATCACATATTCATCATCTATAGCCTCTTCAGCAAACTCCTTCGATAGCATATCCTCCCGGTATATCCCATCTAACGAAGGTATCAAATCTAGTTCTAGATAATCGTACAGTATAGAATTGGTCCTTGGTTGAAGGAACTCTTCAAAATACTTTCCTTCTTCACCGAAGCTCATCCCCCAATCCAACATGATCCTTTGATCATCTTGTGAGAGAATTATTTTATTACCACCTATCTCACCAACTCCGCCGTAAAAAGTTATCTTGACCATCTATATCTTCACCTGATGTTACGGGATAAAGGTGAGGTTATAATAATTTTATCAGTAGATATTAAAGTCTAATTTTCATCCATAGTAAAAAGATAAAGTGCGAAGGAAAGCAGCCAGTGTGAACCACCGTAATCTTCTGAGAAAGCCTGTTTTAAACCTTCTTCCGCATGTTTCTTGGAACTATCTAACATCAAATCTGTATATCGATGATTTTCAGGTAAGCTTGAAGCTATACCTTTCAAACACCACGCTTTGGATAGATTCAGACCTACCAGGTGGAATTTCATCAGTTCATCCAGATCCACTTTTATCGGTTCTAGGAAAGTGTTATAGTCTGGTTTATCAAGATCTGGTAGAAACTCATCCAACCATTCAACGTACTCATTTTCATCTAATACTCTTCTCATAAGGTCGGCTTCTGTCAGGGTCGGAGAAAGAAAATCCCATCCTATGGGTTCATATTCCACAGGTGCGTCGGTATCATCTATAAAGAATTCTTTCGATCTCTCTACGAGCATAGATTCTAATTCAACATCCGATTTGATCCTTGCATAATCCAACATATTTGCCAAGGCAAAGGCTGAATTACCGTGAGTACCCACTCTCAACGGTCTCTCCTGCTTCAAGAATTCATCTCTTGTAAGTTCCAATATCTTCTCTTCCAAAGGTGTAAGTACTCTTTCCCACCTATTCGATATCCCATCATCCAACAAGTACAACTCTGACATCAATCGCAAAAACCAGCTCCATCCGTATGGTTTCTCGAACGTTCTATTATTTTGAAAGAATTCAACCTCATCAGCTACCTTACTATCTTTAAAATGTTCATCCAACCTTTCGATGATCTCATCTTTCAAGGGATGATCTTCGATCAACCGTATCTGCCTCACTAGATTCCAGTGACTGTGAACAGAAGAGTGCCAATCATAGCAGCCAAAAAATATAGGATTATCTTCTTTGATAGATCTGAAAGATCCTTCCGATCCCAACTGTCTCCCGTGATGTGGGAATTCTTTATCTATACATTTCAGAGAAGGCTCAGATAATTGTACAGCAATCTCATCATTTATCCAATCTATATCCCTAGAAATAGCATCCTCTACATCGATTTGAACGTTCATCATTCAATACAGTAATACTCGTGATTATTTAAAATCTATTTTTGGTTTCATTCTATCGTATAGGAGTGCTTTTTCATCTTGATCCTGGTGGACCTATCGATACCGATCACGTTCCCACAGGGACACTTGACATCCTTTCCATCTTTTTCTGTATGATCTTCAATTATCCTTTTCTTATGGCAATTCACTAGGTTTCCATCACCATATTTGATGTATTTCAATAAATGTCTACCACATTCGTTGCATTTTATTTCATAGGTCCTTCTTCTCATGTTTACATTATTAGTAACAGATTCTAAATTTAAAATGTTTTGAATCTTTTTAAAATCTTTTTTACCAAAAGGTATATCATATGTTAATAAAATAATCATTATTATACGGTGGATCATTCATATGTACGAGATTATGAAAAATTTTAATTTCAAATTTCCAACTGAATTGGAATTTGGGGTAGGAAAATCAGACCTCTTGGAAGATAAACTGAAAGAATACAATGTAGAAAAACCCCTTATAATTACGGATGAAGGTATCGTTAATGCAGGAATCGTGGATAGGTTTGATTTAGATGAGAGCAATTATTATATCTATGATGAAATTGAGCCAAATCCTAAAGATTATAATATTATGAATGGTGCTGAGATCGCAGAAGATTTTGATCCAGATGGCATCGTAGCAGTTGGGGGTGGAAGCTCTATAGATGCTGCTAAAGGGATCAACGTGTTGCTCAGCGAGGGTAAGTCAGATATAAAAGAATATTTTGGTAAAAACAAGGTAAAAGAAGAGTTACTTCCATCGATCGCCATACCAACAACTGCAGGTACTGGTAGTGAAGTCACATTCTCTGCAGTTATAAACGACTCAAATCAGAAGAAAAAGATGAGCATTAGAAGTGAAAAAATAGCTCCTGATCTTGCTATATTAGACCCAAAATTGACTACTTCTCTTCCCAAAAAAATAACTGCATACTCGGGAATGGATGCTTTCACACATGCCGTTGAAGCCTACACTGCAAATACTGCAACAGTTATAACAGATTCATTAGCACTCTATTCTATGGAACTCATTCTTAATAATCTGGTCAAGGCTTATGATGGTCCTAAAGATATAGAAGCAAGAGCTGCCATGCTGCTTGGAAGCACATTAGCAGGCATGTCTTTCAATCATTCAGATGTGGCCTCTGTTCACTGTATGGCAGAAACTTTAGGTGGATCATATGATGCTCCTCATGGACTCTGTAACTCTGTGATATTACCATTCGTTATGGAGTACAATAAAGATCATTGCAAAGAAAAATATGCAAGGGTTGCCGAGATGATGGGGTATGAATTCGATGATGCTTGTGAAGGAGCAGATAAAGCAGTAGATAGTATCAAGGAACTTAATGAAAGATTGAATATTCCTAAAAGATTGGACTTAGATATAGATGAGAACGATATAGAACAGTTATCACAGATATCAGTGGAAAATCTATCTAATGAGAGTAATCCTAGGCCAATGGATAAGGAAGATTATATCGATCTGTTCCAAAGATTGATAGAATAGATAATTTAAAGATTTTAACTAATCACTGGTACCCTTTCAGATATATCTCACCTAATCTAGATAATTGGATGCTTAAACGCCTGTTCTCTCTTCTCGTTTTTAACAATCCCTTCTCTTCTAATTTCTCCAACCTATATTGTATGCTTGATCGTTCTAGACTTTTTTCCCTATATTCATTTATCTGAACGACCAATTCTTTGATAGAATTCACACCTTTGCACTCTTCTAACTCACTCAATATCTCCTTATCGGTATCAGTGATATTCTGAATAGGAAAAACAGGTATATCTTCGAACTCGCTTATCCCTCTAGCAGTTCCATTTTCCTTGAATTCCTTTCCCAATTGTATAAGTTCTTCTATGGTTTCCTCGTCCTTGTTATCTTCTAGTTGAGATATCTTGTTTAAAATTTTAGGTAGGATATAATCTTCTGGAGCTATATAGAAAACCTCTAGATCGTCTTTCTTTTTGGAAAAAAAGGCTGCTGACATCATCGCTACAAGTGTAAGCTTTGGTGATGACGAGATATTGATATAGATCTTTTTATCGGAATACTTCTTGATGGCATTTAGGGTCCTCAGAAATACTTGATCAAAATCGTAGATGTCTACATCTTCGATCTCGATATCTATGGGATTCTTCTCCATCTTCTCAACGAACATATCTGTTAGTTCTTTAGCACCAGGATATCTATCCGTTGATCCTGTCTTTAATATCACCAATTTTTCAACAGGATACTTACCCATTATCGGTGCGATAACTCTGTCGTACTCAAAACTACCGGCGGTTATGTGTATTCCTTTCTCTTTTCCAGGCATAAATAACGAACATATTTGTCATATAATGTTTTTTCCCCCAAAATTTAAAATAGTATAAATCTATTGATTTGTTAAATAACAAATATTTACATTATATAACTCAATATCACATCATAAAACGGTCATGATAACTCTATTTCACTCTCCTTGCTCGACTGCAAGGGGGCAAAAAAAGGGAGAGAGGAATCCCAGGAGCTCTGGGGAGGGTTTTTCCTTCTCCCGGGGCTCTTTTTTTTATCTCAATTTTAGAGTTTCCATATCATTCATCGTTTTAACTTCGATATCTGTTTCAGCTTCCAGTTTCTTCTTGAATTCTTCTGGATCTACATCTCTTTCATGTATCGGTATGACAATATTGGGTCTGATTATTTTAGCAGCTTCAGCTGCTTCGTCTATATCCATCGTATAAGTTCCATCGATCGGTAAGAAAGCAACATCTATTCCTTCTAGATCCTTCATCTCAGGTATGTTTTCAGTATCACCAGGATGATAGATAGTCCTATCATCTACAGTGATCACGTAACCGATCCCTTCTCCTTTGGGATGGAAAGGTTCACCAGATTCACGTTTTCTTTTTATGTTGTACGCGTGAACTGCTTCCACTTTAACTCCTTCGAGGTCCATCAAATCCCCTGGTTTAACAATAATATAACTTCTATCGATCTTACCTCCGCAGCTCTCTGGAGCCAATATGGCTGTTTCTTCAGTCAGCATCCCTTCGAACGAAGACGGATCACAGTGATCGTGATGTCCATGTGTCAATAGAAGAAGGTCCGCTTTCTCTAGATATTCATAAAAATCCTTGATCTCTTCTGGGAACGAGTCTGAACAGAACGGATCGATGTAAATATTCTTCTTATCATCTTTGATCAATACAGAAGCATGGGCTATCTTCCTTATCTCTAACATCATCATCACTAATCATTAATCAATTAAAGAGTAAATAAAGTTGGTTACTCTCTCATCTCTTCTAAACGTTTCTTGTTCTCATAAGGCTTGATGAATAGTTCTCTATCTTTTTCAGGTATCTTTCCATCATGATTTTTTTCTATATCCTCATAAGATACCGACCTGCTCTCCAATTTCTCACATATGTAATCCTCACATTCTGAGCAGTTCTCTATATCCTTGTCGATCACACAGGGACGCACAGGACAGTTCTTGTCTATCAAGTCAGCTTCATCAGAATCAGAAGTTATACATCCCTCACAATATATCTCATCAGCTGGAATCCTGAATCCAAAATACTTATGCCATCCATCACTGAGCTGGTCTCTACGATCATCTTTTTCGATATT
>CAYSTL010000082.1:0-7545 GCA_964433785.1 uncultured Thermoplasmata archaeon | reverse complement strand
CAACTCCATCACTACCTGCTGCTGCTATCACTATCACGTTAAGAACAACGATAGAAATTGACATAGAAAGCTGAGCTAGAGATGAAGGGATGCCGACTTCTAAAATCTCTTTTATTATCCCTCTATCTGGCTTGAATCTTTTCAAATTGAAATCTACAAAGGTGTCTTTCTTATAGAACAGCCAATATATGAATATCAAAGAAGTAGCTGACATCGAGATAACTGTCGACCATGCAGCTCCTGCTACACCTAAGTCTAGAGTGTAGATCAAAACAGGATCCAAGGATGCGTTCATCACTGATCCAAATATTATTGCATACATTGCCCTCTTCGTATCGCCTTCACCTCTCAATATGGCGTTGGCCATGTTATAAAATATCAGTATAAACGCTCCTCCAAAAAGTATGGAACCATAATCAGTGGCAAGATTTACTACGTTAGTATTTCCAGTCATAGCTGTGAAAATGTCGTTTAAGAACAGTAGTAGAGGTATGCTGATAAGCAGTGATAATATCACTCCTATAATTATGGTGTGGTCTGCTGTATTATCTGCACCTTGTTTATCTTTAGCACCTATCCTTCTTGATATGGCTGAACTTCCTCCTACTCCTATACCAGCACCTAAAGCAACAACTATCATGAAGAATGGAAAGAACAGACCTACGGCGGCGAGGGCATCTGCACCTAATCCAGCTACCCAGAAACCGTCTACAATATTATAGATGGAATTAACAAACATCGCTATCATCATGGGCAGCGAAATCGATAAAATGGCTTTCTTTGGATCACCTAGTAGTTTCTTTACACCTTCAGTAGTTTCTCCGTCCATAACTATTCTTCCTCGATATTATCTAGTATTCGGATGAGATATCCTTTCAACTGGTCTTTTTCTTCATCATCAAAATCTTTCAACATCATCTCTTCTGCTTTTTTGTCGAGTTCTTTTACTATGTTTTCGATCTCTTCTTTCTTATCTGTAAAGTATATCCTGGTAGCTCTTCTATCTTCCTCGTCCCTTTCTTTTCTTAAGTATCCTTTATCGATGAGATTATTGATCATCTTAGATGTAGTAGATTTTGATATGGGGATCCTCTCACAGATATCCTTCTGTGTGATCCCGTCACCTTTCCTTAGCAACCCTAAGAGGAATGGAAACTCACCACGCGTAAAGTCGTATGGTTCTAATTTATGCTTGAACTCCTTCATGAGTTTTTTATTGACTTTGTGAAGTAGTTTGTGAATTGAAGTTTCTTCAGACATATTAGTTTCGTATGAAACTATATTCTATATAATAGTTTCCCTTGAAACTAAATTTATTATTGAACTCACTACTCTAATTTCCCATAAATTTAATAAATCTTATAATTAGTGAGTAGTGATATGTCCAAGGACGACGAAAAGCAGTGGTATGAACAGGAAGAATTTTGGAAAAAATATCCTGTCCAGAAAGAGAGTGGCGAAGAGATTGAGGATATTATAGAGTTGTTAGATTTAGAGCCAAATATGGATGTTTTGGATCTGTGTTGTGGATATGGGAGACATTCTATTGTATTAGCAGAGAGAGGATTCGAGGTAACTGGAGTAGATTTAACAGAACATTATCTCGAGTATGCAAAGTAAATAGCTGATGAGAAAGGTTTAGACATAGAGTTAGTTCATGATGATATGAGGGAATTTAAAAGAGGTGAAGAGTTCGATGTAGTTTTGAATATTTTCACTTCTTTTGGATTCTTCGAAGATGAAAGAGAAAATATGAAAGTCCTTGAGAATGTTTATGAATCTTTGAAATCAGGTGGGAAATTCGTTCTTGATGTTATGGGTAAAGAGATTATGGCTAGGATTTTCAAAGAGAAAGATTGGCATGAAACCGAAGATGGATTCGTATTGATGGAAAGAAGTGTAGAGAGAGATTGGACCTGGTTGAATAATAGGATGATAAAGATCACAGGTAATAGTATCGAGGAAGTAGAATTTTCCCACTGGTTATACACCGCTAAAGAACTGAAAAATATGTTGAAAAAAGTCGGTTTTGAAACCGTTGAATCATATGGAAGCTATAATGGGGAACCATACGATGAAGATGCAGAGAGGCTTATCGTTGTAGGGGAAAAATAGATTTATAAATTTCATATTTTATTGATGGAAAAGAAAAAAGAAAAGAGGTTTTCTATAATCTATGGTGCATATGGTAACACTACAGCATCTATCACGTGTATAATACCATTCGCTGCTTCCACATCTGTTACGATGATATTAGCATCACGTCCTAGGTTATCAGTCAATACTCCTTCATCTTGTCTCAGGAATCCATACCATCCCCAGAAAAGAGTTTTTATCCAATGTCTATTTAATACATCATCAGCATACAGGGTTCCACGTGTTATGTGATACATTAGAACATGTTTCAAATAGCGCGGATTGTCCAACAAGAAATCTACGAGTTCATCGACAGTCAAACCCAACTCTTCGGCTAGGGCTGCAAATGCATCATCAGTTGGTGCAAATACAGTGTAATGTCTTCTGCTATCAAGTCTATTGGCTATACTAGGTGTAGCACTAACGGCAGCGATCAATATGTCGAATTGACCTGCATATTCACCTTCACTGTTTACAGCGATTGCTACATCGAGCAGTGAGTTTCCAGGTGCTGCGTATGGTAGTACTACTGCGTCAATAACGTGTATTACACCGTTAGATGCTTCCACATCAGTGACTATGATATTAGCATCACGTCCTAGGTTGTCGGTCAAAACTCCTCCGTCCTGTCTCAGGAATCCACAACGACCCCAAAGATAAGTATTGATCCAATATTTTTCTAAAACATCCTCAGCATATAATCTTCCACGGGCTATATGGTATTTAAGCACATTTTTCAGGTATCGTGGGTTATCTAACAGGAAATCTACGAGTTCGTCTACAGTCAATCCTAATTCGTCAGCTAAGGCTGCAAATGCATCGTCTGTAGGTGCGAATACGGTACGTTGACCTCTAGCGTCAAGTAATTTTGCCACCCTTGGGGTAGCGCTAACGGCAGCGATCAATATGTCGAATTCACCTTCAAATTCTCCTTCACTGTTCACAGCAACAGCCACATCGAGGAGAGAATCTCCAGGAGCCTCCCAAGAAGGCCAAGCAGCTGCTTCAGTATTTACTATTCCAAATCCTGCCAGGATCATCAATCCGATGATACTAACAGAAAGTATTTTTTCTTTCATATCTGTTAATCCTCCCAATTTTGGTTGTAAATAAAAGATAAGTTGATTAACTATTTAAAGATATAGTATATTATATAATAATTTTACTATAATTTATTATATTGGTTTTAACTTAAAAAGTTATTTAAAAACATATGTAAAAATTGTCATCCTCAATTTAGTCAGTTGTCTTTGACTTAGTATCATGCCATCCGATCACGCTATATATCATGGCGAAAAGACCTGCGGGAGTGAAGGCTGTAAGAAAAATATTGAAATCAAGTAAGGTCCCATATAGACCGATAACGAAGATCAACAATCCAATTAAGAAAGATATTTGGTACGGTTTATCGATATCGAATAAACCCTTTTTCTCCATGATCTTTTCTTTTTCAAGTTTATGATTGTAATATAGGAAAAGGGAAAATGTGATCAGGTAACCAGTAAAAAAGATTACCAATATAGAATCGAAATATCCTGGTATGAAATCACCGTCTAGTAATCCTATCGATATTAAAGATAGTGTTAGAAATATTATAGATAGAATCATCAATTTATCATCTA
Organism: uncultured Thermoplasmata archaeon; assembly: GCA_964433785.1. Taxonomy (GTDB): domain Archaea; phylum Thermoplasmatota; class Thermoplasmata; order Halarchaeoplasmatales; family Halarchaeoplasmataceae; genus CAYSTL01. The sequence continues at coordinate 3,787 of CAYSTL010000082.1, read as the reverse complement.
GTTTCAATGTCACCTTCATCAAGGAAATATAATCATGACTAGATTTATACTTTTTCAAATCAATATTGAGGTATTTGGAGAAACCTGTATATACTCGAATAATCATCTAAATATTTAGTCAAATGATCGGGTGAATCAATATGAAAGATAGGTCAGAAGTTGAGTACAAAGAATTAGAAGAAGAATTACTATCAACGATACGTTTCGATATGTTGGATCGTAATGAGATCTATCCTATGCTTGAAAAGATAAAAGAGGAAGCTGGTGACTATATTTGTGGTCCACCTTTTATCATATACCATTGGGGAACAGGTGTAGATAATGGATATGATGTAGAGGTTGGATATCCAGTGTTAGAGGAAGTATATTCTGATGAAATAGACACTTATGAACTGGAAGACTTTGATGTAGTATCATACACTCATCATGGTAGTTATGATGCTGTAAGAGAAAGTTATCAAAAGATAACCGAATACATGAAAGACCATGGATTGATACTCATGCCTCAGAGTAGGCAGATTCTCATCAAGGAAGATCCAGAGAATCCAGATGATAATGTGATGGAGATACAGCTGTTCATACATAATTGGGATGAAAGATTAGAGGAAGGACTTGACGAGATACTTGGAGAGGAAGAAAGAAATGTTATTATGAAAGGAAATGGAGATATTGATTTTGATTCTTCCTGGGAAGAACGTTTTGACTAGGTCGTATCTACTATGAATAGATTGGAAGAAAGAACAGATGAATTTCAGAGATATCATATAGTCTCATGTTGTGTTGATAGATTCTCTTAAAGAAGGATAGAAGAGATGAGAGAGGTCTATCTAAAGGATCATGATATAGAAGATGTTCTTGATGCGATGAATGAAGATCCAGGATGGTATGAGAAACCTGTCAGAGAAGGAAATACGATATGCAGTGGAAAAAGTCTCTACGATAAGGAAGGTTATGAAAACGCTGAAACTGATGAAGAGAGAAAGAGAGCATACTCCCACTGTGGAATGATCAGAGATAGGTTAGAAAAGGTTCCGTCGACCTATTGTTACTGTGGATCCGGATGGTATCGTCAGATATGGGAAGGTATAACAGGAAAATCGGTCAGAATAGAATTATTGAAATCTCTTACAAATGGGGATGATGAGTGTAAGTTTGCGATTCATCTTAATCTTCAATAATCTGATTTGTGCTTTAAAGATAAGGATATCTTAAAGTAGTTTTAAATTCTATTATAAATAGGAGGGGTTAATCATCGATGAAGAGGGAGAATTTTCCTGGAGGGAATGGAAAAGCTATGTGTTATCATTGATCTGGAGTCCTTTACTTATCGCTCAGATAATATTGGTTTTAGTACTGAGCTATGTTAACGGATCGGGTAATGATGTAATATTTTGGGCTGGATGGTGTATCTGGTTCATCTCCGTAATATTTGCGATCCTTCCGATGATCGTATTGAAAAGAAGTGGAGGAGTAAAGAAAGGTGATAGTTATGTCAAAACAACAAGACTTGTGAATACGGGTATCTATGCAATAGTCCGCCATCCACAGTATACTGCAGGACTACTTTTCAGTCTTGCTTTAATACTTATTTCTCAAACTGTATTGGTTACCATTCTTGGATTATTAACTATTGCACTCGTTTATATCGATATCTATATTGCTGATAAGTATGAGATCAAAAAGTTTGGTGGAGAGTATAAGGATTATATGAAAAAAGTGCCTAGAACAAATTTTGTATTAGGGATGATAAGATATATCACCCGTAGAAACAGGAATAGAAGTTTTCATTCACAACATACAAAGTAAATGTTTTAATCAAACGATCGACCTATCAACATCTATGATAAGTAATGAAGAATTGATCCAGGACGCTTTATCAGTCGTAAATCCAAAGAAAATAGATGATTCTGAGATGGGTGGTGTAGGCAGTGCTCTTGTTACAGATAAAGGGAACATCTACAAGGGAGTCTGTATCGACACCCCTTCAAGCATGGGTTTCTGTGCTGAACACAACGCGATAGGCTCTATGATAACTGCAGGTGAGTACAAAGTTGATAAGATAGTCGCGGTTTGGAAAGACGAAGATGGTGAAGTCTATATTCTATCACCCTGTGGAAGATGCAGGGAATTCATGTACCAGACCAATAAGGATAATCTAGACGCAGATGTTATTTTAGATAAAAATAAGGTAGTCAAATTGAAGGAATTACTTCCTTACGCAGGCTGGTACAAAAAACAAGAGTGATGTTCATTTCTCTAGAACATATGTGATCCAGGGAGCGATCTCAGTTTCGTTTATCCATTCATATGGTTCGTCTTTTTTACCATAGGTTTTATGTGATCTGATCAGTTCTAAATCACTTTTCTCAAATAGATCTCTATAATCCTCATCGAACCATATGATATCCTCGACAGGTCTTCTGTCTTCCACATCTTTCATTATTATCTTGACCTTGTCACCACTCTCAGCATCTTCATTTTCAGGAAAATCTTTAGTCGAAAACGAAGCCCATTCGTTCATGTAGATCTCAGGCGTGGAATCTAGTAAGATTATTTTTCCATCTTTTTTTAAAAGTTCTTTCAAGCCTTTAAGAAGTTCTATCCTATGATATACCTCAGGGATATTATCGAAAGTAAAAGCTGCTAAAATTAGGTCAAAATATTTATTTTCTAACAGACTGAAATCACCGTCATCTATACGGTGATATTCACCCTCAGGATCGAGTTCACGTGCCTTTTCAATCATCGTTTCAGAAATATCAATACCGATAGTTTCAAAACCCTGATCTTCCAAAAATCTGGTAGAACGACCAGTACCGCATCCGAAGTCCAGAGCTTTGTTTCCATCTACGTGATCTGATATTATCTCAGGAAGGTCCCTGTATGCGAGGTAATAATCAGCTGGAAAGTCGAGTTTAGAGTATGACTCTACTCGTTTATCATCTTCATATACGTTCTGAAATGACATATCGATTGATTCAATAAGCACAAGTATAAAAAGATTATTTTAATAGTATTAATTAACTCTTTTAGAAAGGGTTATATCATCGAGTATCGTATCTCTTTCGGTTAAAATGGATGAGGAGAGTTTGAAGGAATATGTAGAAAGTAGAGGCAAAGGTGAAAGGACAGTAAACAGGATAGCTAAAACAGTTTCTAAATTTGAAAAATATTTACCGGATGATAAAACAGTCGATGATACTGATCCAAAGGACCTTTTTGGATTTCTAGAGATGTATACTACAAAATATGTTACTAAATATAATCTGAATCACCTTAGAGCATATTACAGGTCAACAGATAATGAGAAAATGGAAAAAGCGGTTAAAGAAAGTGAATACAGGTATACACCCCCATACAAATTGAGTGAATACTATGATATAGATGAAGGACATATCGAAAGATTAGAAAAAGAGGGAATAAAAACCAACAATCAGTTATTGGAAAAGTCTGAAACATCAGAAGATAGAAAGGAATTGTCTGAAAGGACAGGTATACCATCTGATGTGATAGAAAAATTGACAAAATTATCTGACCTATCAAGGATATTTGCTGTTAAAGCGATCAGAGCTAAACTTTACTACGATGCTGGTGTGGATACTGTAGAGAAGATCGCTGGATGGGATCCTACCGAATTCAGAGAGATGATCGAGGAATATGTAGAAAAGAGTGATTTTTCTGGTGAACCTACACTTCAGAAAGAGGCCGACTTCACAATCGATTATGCTAATAAACTGCCAAAAAAGATTAAGTTTTAGTTAAAAAATGGAGAAGAAATGTTAGATAT
>CAYSTL010000081.1:0-7580 GCA_964433785.1 uncultured Thermoplasmata archaeon | reverse complement strand
AACTTAACCTTTTCACCCGTGATCCATTCACTTGGATCCTTACCAAATAATGTGACTTTGTCAGATCCAAAATCAAATTTATAAGACTTGTCATTAAACACGACAAACAAACTTGTTTTATCCGTATCCAGATCTTTTCCACCAGAGTGCTCTACTGTTATATTGTAGTTCTTATCATACGTAGCATTGAATTCGGTAAACGTAGTTCCTTCCGGAGTCTCTAGATACTGTACTCCAGCAAATATAGACGTGAACAATACCACAGTGATGGATAAAGTCAAAATTGTACCAACAATCTCAGAAACACCTTCTTCATCTTCGATCCTAAATAACCTTTTGTTAAAATTCAAGATTAAGCCTCCTATGTAGCGGGTCTTTGTAATAGTTATTCCCAGAGAACCATATAAACGTTATGTGGTAATTACCATTTTGAGATGGAAATTAACATAGATAACGGGATTTCCACAAAGGAAAAGTTTATTTCTTAAAAGTTTATTATATTAATTTAAGAAGAAGTTTGAGAATAAACACAAAAAAGGGATAATTGAAAATTTACCGTGTGTGATATTATGGCAGATGAAGGAAATGTTGGGATTGTGGATAGATTTAAGGGATTTTTTAAAGAAAGACCGATCACACCATCAGAAAGGGTTGATAGATTCGTCACTAGAAAATTACCTGATTATATTGAAGAGTATAAATTGGCAACGAGATCTGATCTTAAAGGTGTGGATAAAAAGATCGAAGAATTTGCATCAGATATCTCAGAGTTGAATGATTGGAAAGAAAAAACGAAAAAGAGGCATCGCAGGATAGAAAAGCAGATCGAACGTTTAGAAAAAAAGCATGATATGGAGGATTGACCATGAGCGGGTTAGCAATATTCCTTTTGATAGTACTGATAATAATCATAATCGTAGGCTTTTTATATTTCATGAGAAAAAGGGCGAAGGCGAAGATTTTGAGTGAAAGGTATGGTTATAAACCTTCACACACTGAACTCTACTTTGAGGAGTACTTCGATGATATCATACAAAATTGGGACTTGGTTAAGAAAGATAAAGCACAGAATTGGGCAGATGATATGGAAAAAAGGTTGAGTGAGATATCAAGAGAAATAGACGAGTTACAATCAAATAAAAGGAAGATATCATCAGAATTTGATCAGATCGAAGATAGGATCGATAACATCGAAAGAACCAGCAAGGAGGTAGAAAAGTGACCATAACAGAGACCATCTCTCAGAATTTTTTAGCGATCTTCTATTCTATAATAGTAATCGTAGTATTGTTGATAATAGCAAAAGTGATCAATACGAGAGAAAGATCGAAGGAACGGAGAGAATTGGCTGATCTGCAGTTGAAACAGAAAAAGCTGGATATGATGGAAAACAAGCAGTATATCGAAAATTTAAAAGAGGCATCAGTCGTCCTTAAAGATGAAGAAAAGGACAAGATAGACAAGATATCGAGGGATAATGCGATACTATCAAGGAGAACTTTATCTTTGATGAACGAGATAGAAGAGAGAGTACAGAGGCTGGAAAAGGGTAAGGATCATGCCAAATTACTCAAGACTAAAAAGGAAATAGAAAGGCTTGAAAGAGATATGTTTGGTGAGGAGGAAAGAAAATGAATGAATTTGTTAATGAGAATATAGAAAGAGGTTCTAGCATTTTAGATAGGTTCGAGGAAGCGATCTTCCCAGGAGAAGTAGATATCGATGGTACAGGTTATGAGAGAAACATCCTCGATGGAAGGATCGAAAAATATCTAGATAGGCATCTAGATGAATATATAGAGGAATTTGGCCTTATAAGAGAATTACATCTAGAGATATACAATGATAAAGTAGATTCTATGGTGGATGATATAGACGAGATAAAGGAATTTCAAAAAGATATGGAAGCAGAGGTATCTGATTTCAAAAGAAGATTGGATAGTATAGAAGATCAGATTTAAGAAGGTGTATTTCGTTGGAAAAGAAAATATTGAGTCGAAAGATGAAGAGGATTATCAATAGCTATATCATCGCACAGGAAGATCCAATGGAAAATATCGATGACCTGTATAAGTATATCCGGAAAAAGAAGATATCTAAGATATCAAAGTCACAGCTTGAAAGTCTGGTAAAGGATAGGCTCAAGAAACAGAAGAAAGATGATCTGAAAGAGCTAGAAGCTAAACTGTTCACAAAAGATGGTGAGCCCAGGAAAAATAGGTACGGTTCTGCTTTCTGTGATAATTGTTACATGTATAAGGATTATAAAAAAGAATGCCCGTATTGTGGTAAGATTGAATTTACAAAATAGGTGGTTAAGATGGCAACGCAACTTTATTCGGAATTGATCAGAAGTGTTGTGAAAAATCCGGCAGAAAAAAAGAAATCAAAATTAGTTGAAATGGTTGCAAAAGAGAAAGACAAATATTGGGAGGTCCTCCAGTTAAAGATAGAATCGGGTCTGATATCTAAGAAAGGTATGTATGTACCAACAGAAGACCTGAAAGAGACCTCATTGGGTGGAGAATTAAAATTGAAAAAAGGGATCATAGAAGGAAGAAAAAACCCTTCTGAAGAGGCTAATTTATTCTTGTCTAGATTAAATAATGAAAAGATTCTCTTATCAGATAGTACAGAGATAGGAAGGGTATATGATTTTGAGATACACGTTTCAGAAAACCCCTGGAAGGTTTGGAAGCTCCTTGTTAAACCTTCAGGTCTATCACCACTCAAAAAGAGATTGAGGATACCAGTCAAGAGTGTCGATAAGATAACAAGCGAAGGCATATATCTGGAAGAAGGGTGGAAAGAGGAATGAACCTAGTACTCATATTAACTATTTTAGTCCTCATACTGGTTTTGTATAGTATCGGTATCACTATTCTACATTTAACGGAAAGAGAAGAGAGAAGCACCTCTATAGCAGTGGAAGATATTGATTATAAGCTGGATTATATACAGTCTAGATTGAAAAAGATCAGAAGAGAAACCCCTTCTTATATAGATCTAGATATTAAAGATAGATGATAAATAGATGACCGTAATCAGGATAAAATTTAATTAGATTAATTTACATGATATAATGAGAAATAGGATGGGATGCCAAGATGTGTAAGTACAAGTACGGAGAAAATAAATGTGCTCACCCCAAGAATATAGCACTAGAGTGTGTTGGGGAAGATAAATGCCAGTATGTTGAAGAAGTGGGATCTAAAATGAGGGAGGATTCAAAAACTCCTGATCTAGATTTTGAGACTTATGAGCAAGAAGAAGCTCAGGAAGATACATGTCCGATGACAGAATGTGGAATATATTGTAAAAAATATAATAGGTTTTACTGTGCAGGAAGAGAAAACTGCGAGACTAAACAAGAGTATATGAAACATATGAAAGAGTTTGGTGGAATTGATATAGAAAAGGATTTTCCAGAGGAGTGAATCAGTCTATCTGTAGATCTTCTCCACCAAAAAACGCTTCTTGAACGACTGTGTAAATGTCTTCTATTCCAGTTCTGTCCATGGCTGAAACGGGAGTTATACCCTGCTGTAGGCTCATGTTCTGTAGACTTTTAATCAATTCTACACTCGCCTGAGTTTCAGTCCTGGCATTTTCTCGTAATGCCATATCTAATTTCCAATAATCGGTAGACCATTCCTGTATATTTTTTATCTCCTCTTCAGTGATCATGTCTGCTTTTGATAGTATCGGGAAATAGGGCACATTGAATCTGAATTGAGTGGTGGCAGCTAAGGTCAGCAGAGAAACAAAGCCCGATGGCTGTTTAGCTAACACAGGGTCGAACAGGAAATTGATTATGGACTTATCACCTAAGGTCCTGACCAATTCTCTGCTAGCTTGTCTGAATGTGAACAACTCCATCTGTCCTGGAGTATCTATCAGATAATAATGACATTCAAAGGTATCCATGACCTCTCGGACTTCATCAGCATTCATCGCGATCATATCGGCACATACTATCTGTGCTCCGTTGGTCCCTAAGTCATGCTCTCTCATCACTTCTCTCAAAGAAACCCAATCTCTGATATCGATATCAACATTATAAGGTAAGTCTTCAGCACCAGGGTCTAAGTTAACAGTTACTCCCTGATAACCTTGACTATCCATCCACCCCTTGAATTCGCTAGTAAGAGTAGTTTTTCCTGAGCCGGCAGTTCCTACGAAGTATAAATTTACAGACATAGTGCTTCATCTCATGGTGTTAAAAAAAGGTTTTTGGTGTAAATGCTGTTTAGAAGTTATTTTCAATAAATTCTTTCAATATGTCCTAAGGCTTCAGCCATGTGAGAATATTTTATCAAAAATATTAGAACGATTAGAAAAATTTTATTTTTCTTATAAGAGGAGCACTCATTTTTCCCTAGAGCTCTTCAAATTTTTAGTGAGATACCCTATTTTTAGAAGATTATGAACCATAAAAAATATTCCAAAAGGGCAAACTATATAATATATTATCAAATATTATCAAATGTGGTTTGTATGCCGAGTGCTTACAGTCTTCCGGAAATATATAAACAGGAGATAGAGTCTCTTGTCAAAGCTGGCTATTACTCTAATCGATCAGAAGTAGTTAGAGATGCTATACGTGTTCTATTTGAGACCAGGAGTGAGCTGAAATTAGCTTCATCCGTGGAATTATATAAAAATGGAGAAGTCACATTGGGTAGAGCAGCTGAGATAGCAGGCATGAATATTTACGAATTCAAGGATATCCTGAAAGATAGAGGTATAAAAATAAGATCTCCTGGCGGTACTAAAGAGGAATTAGAAGAAGAGTCAAAGGTTATTGAGGAACATTCATGATCCTTGTAGATACTAATATTCTTTCTACATTCGCTAAGGTGGACCGTCTAGATCTCCTGAGAAAAATGTTTGGCAAGATGCATATCTCTCCAAACGTTTTTGAAGAAGTGAAAAGGGCTGAAGAACTAGGTTATCCTCACGCTGAAAATATTTTAGCATGGGTCAGAGACGATATAATATCTATTGCTTGTCCAAATGAAAGTGAAATAGAACTCATGGATAAAGTGCCATCTAGCTTTGGCAGAGGTGAAAGAGATTGCGTAGCGATGGCCATGAAAAGAGACGCCTTGATTGTAACCAATGAACGAAAAGTATTGAACTATTGTGAAGAAAATGATCTCGCTCATGTTAGACTTAATACAATTCTTAGAGAACTATGTAAAAAAGAGATTATGAAAGAAAAAGAAGTTAGGTTCCTGATAAATAAAATGGAAGAAGAGGATAACCTAATAATTACAGATATAAGTTCTATTTTCTCATAGCAAAAATACCATCATTTAAGAGGATTCTAAGCTATTTTTTTAGGATAAGGTAGATATTTTTAGATATTATCATTTCCCTGGAAGCGTCGATATAAGCACTGTGATCTCTTCATCCGCCTCTTCTTCTTTTAACTCTTCTAGCTTTTCGACAGTTTCTGCAAATATCTCGTCTAATCTTTCTATATTTTTTTCATTGAATGGGATCTTTTGATGTGATACCCATCCGACCTCGTGTTCTATATCTTCACTCTCCTGTATGTACTTTATACCTTTGTTTACCATACCTTTGATGGTCCCTAAAGCGGCTAACTTGTAGCTTTTTTTATCTTCCAATGAAAGATCATCCCACACCTCTGAGGAATTAAGCCATTCCTCTTCAACAGCATAGTACCTTTTCACTATATTTCCATGTGTTTCTTCTCTAGAGACGTGTATTAGACCAGCATCAAGTAACTTGTGTACGTGATGGTGAGCTGTTTGCGGTGTTATCTCTATCTCTTCTGCAAGTTCGCTGATAGTTCTTTCCTCATCCAACAAAAGTGCCATCACTTGAAGTCTAGAAGCATTCGACAAAACTTTGATCTGATCGACGGTGGGTTTTAAATCTTCTGCCATATCGACACCTTAAGATATCATCTAAACGTACAAGACTTACCGAAATATTTAAATATTATCCCCTTATCGCCCCATTTAGACGTCATCTAAACGATAAAGGCGTCACAAAACGAAAAGTTGTGATAAGCATGATAAGAAAGATGAAAAACAATAAAGGTATACCGTGGTTAATAACGAAATCCGATAGTGATATGTTCGTCCAGGAAACTCCGCTCAGAAAGGGGTGATCCAGTAGGGACCGCGGATAAAAACAATTTCCGAACTTTTTTCTTTTTTTTTGTATAAGTTCTCAGAACTCATAGGGTTTATCATCACCGTAACGGTTCAATCAAATTTTTATCATCATCGAACTTATACAGTATCATAATGAACATGGTGTTTTTTAAAAATATCTCTTAAAAAAGAAAAAATGTTTGATAGAAAGGTTTTTCGACCTATAATTTTTGGACTGCTGTTTCTATCCTATCCAAGGCTTCCTTTATATTATCAAGAGAATTGGCAAATGATATCCTTAGATGTTTTTCTCCCTGATCTCCAAATGCAGCACCAGGTGTTGTAGCTACTTGTGCGTTCTCAAGCAGATGCATAGCCATCTCCATAGAACTCTTATCGAAATCGTATCTTGGGAACGTATAGAACGTTGAGTTTGGCTTTGGACAGTGGAAACCTTCTATCTCATTCAGCCTATTTACTATAACTTCTCTTCGTTTCTTATAGGTTTCCAACATTTGTTTTATCGCTTCTTCACCTTTTTCTTTCTCCTGTAAAGCAGTCAAACCTGCCTTCTGAGCGAATGAAGTAGCACAGGTGATCGAATGTGTTTGAATCTTAGCGATATTTTCAAGAAGGTCCTGGTTACAGACCAACCAACCCAATCTCCAACCGGTCATGGCATAGGCTTTAGAAAAACCGTTGACAGTTATCGTTCTTTCTCTCATGCCATCTAAAGATCCGATCGATACGTGTTCTCCTTCAAATATCAGTTTTTCATATACCTCGTCGCTCACCACAAGTAGATCGTTATCGATTGCTAGATCTCTCACACCTTTCAATTCTTCTTTACTCATGGTCATACCAGTTGGGTTACAGGGGCTGTTAAGGATTATCATCTCTGTTCTAGAAGTGATCTCCTCAGCTACTTCATCGGCATTGAGTTCAAAACCATCATTTTCTTTAACAGGAACTCTTCTGGTTATCCCGTCTGCAAATTTTACCATCGGTGCATATGAAACCCATGCTGGGTCGGGTATTATCGCTTCCGCACCATCATCTAGATGTGCCATCACAGACATGAATAATGCTTGTTTTGTAGGAGTTATGAGTACATTATCTTTACCAAATTTTAATCCATTTTCATTGGAAACCTTCTCAGCAACGACCTCTCTCAATTCAGTGATACCCTGGGAGGGAGTGTAATGAGTAAAACCGGTCTCCATGGCCTCTTCAGCTGCTTTAACTATGAATTCTGGAGTGTCAAAATCAGGTTCTCCAACAGCCAAAGAGATGACGTCTTTACCTTCCTCTTCCATCTTTGTGGCTAGTTTGGATATCCTCATCGTTTCTGAGAAAGAAACATCTAACATCCTCTTGACTTGTTGTTCCATGACTTTTACCCCATAAGTTCAGCCATTATGGCCTTTTGAGCATGAAGTCTGTTCTCAG
>CAYSTL010000080.1:6912-7660 GCA_964433785.1 uncultured Thermoplasmata archaeon | reverse complement strand
TCATAACACATTCTAAGGATAATAAAAAATTAGTTGATAGAATCAAAGATGCATTAGAAAGAAATGACATGAATGCAGTTTTTATGGAAAAAGAACCTACTAAAAAACATATTGGTGAGGAAATAATAGATAAAATTAATGAGGCAAACGGATGTTTTGTTTTTCCTACTGAAAAGACATGGGAAATGCCTGAGGATGAAGAAGAGGAAAGGAAATCTAAGAATATAACAAAATCTTGGTTAATAGCTGAGTCAGCTATTGCAAAAGCCCTTGATACCAATGTTGTAATATTTAAAAAGAAAAATGATCCATGGAAGATCCATTTTCCTTACTTTGAAGGGATTGTAGTATATGAAGAGGATAAATTAGCTGATAATGTTGAAGATATGGCTAAATCAATTGATAATTCTGTAAAAGCTTTTCCTGACCAGGGTTTTGGAAAAGGATTATCCGTTACTGATGGTTCAGCTAATGAGTGGAATTCACATCACATGAGAGAAGTGTCTACTGATAGTAGTGGAACATTAGCAGTAGCTAGTGGAATATCTGCTTCAGGAATAACTCAAACAGATAAAAGTAATTTTGAGAGGAATAAAGATAAAACTTCTACAGAGGAAAATCTTCGAGAATATAAGTTCAAATGCCAAGAATGCAAGTATGAATTCACATATTTTGGAGAACTAAATTATGAATTCTGTTGTCCTCATTGTCACGATGAAATAAATAAAGAGGATAGAATCTCTTAATT
>CAYSTL010000080.1:0-6812 GCA_964433785.1 uncultured Thermoplasmata archaeon | reverse complement strand
GAGGTCTGTAAGAGATATGGTAAATTTTCTAACAGGTGAATATTGCTTATTAAGCTCAATTAACCCACCTTCTTTTAATTCATCAACTAAATCTCTTACAGTTCTATAATTCTTACATACTTGAGGGGTTAGTTCAGATATAGAAGTTTCTCCCTCATGTTTTAGATATAATATTAAACCAATTGCATAATCTTGATTTAAGGGACTATCTTCTAAGCTCATTACTATTTGGTAATTACTAATATGTTTTTATAAATAACGATACTAATTACTTATTACTATTTAGTATTATAATATTTATGGGAAGTTACTTATTACTAATTCGTAGTAAGTGGGTGCAAGTAAAGATGCAAAGGAACCGGGTCATGAAAAAAGGATCACCCACTCACGAATTTCTCTTAAACATAGACAGGGAAAGGGGGAGATTTTTCTCTTCCTTGACCGGGTTGAAAAAACAGACTCCCTAAGTACCCTCATCAAGATCCCACCTATATAAGAAAAACCTGGCGATGAAGGGAAGGAGAGTAAGTAGGCCCTTACTGGAGCCTTATTATAATCAAGCTGGTCAGGGGATTTTTTACTTACACATTATAAGCATCCAAAATATTTCCGATCATAATTCTTTTCATGTGCATCATAGTTTAGACAAGTCTGAACACCAAGAAGCTTCTAAAACCGAGGCTGATGGGAATGAGTCTGGGTGTGAAGAAGACGAGGATATTCGCGGTGCCACTGAGAAAGAAGAAGTGGTTGATGGTAATGTTGATGAAATCTTTTAGAAGATAAAGAGCTAAAGAATTCTGATTCTATAATTCAGTATCAAAAGCTACAGAGAAAAAGACTGATGAAGCTGATCATGAAACGGAAACAAAGGGAGAAGAGACACAGGATCACAGAGAAAATGAGGATAAAATTATTGGTCTAAAAAACCAAAAAGAAAGTGAAAAGTCTAGGGATAGAAGATTGAAACCTATCACTGATATGTGGATGGACGAGAAGAAAGAAGAGATCAATGATAAAACAAAAAGAGAGTTCGCTGCATATTATAGATCACTGAAGGAACATCACTCCTCTGATAAGCTATCTGTTCTTCCTGTTGATGAACAGGAGATTGTTTTAGATCTAGATAAAAACGGATGATGAGATATAAGAATAAACTGTATATTGGGTGAGATAACCAAAGATTTAAATCATACATGCAAAATTCGTTTTTGCTAAATGACGGATGATATAATTTCAGAGATGGTACCAGAAAATATTGAATTGGAAAAAAATAACCTTAATCTTCATGCCTCTAAGATCGAATTGAATTTGATTTATGTCAGTAGGGGTGAGAGGTGATGGGTCTTGGTAATAAAATAGCGGAGGCTCTTGCTGAATATCTGGCAGGACCAGCTATAAAGTTACTCTTTGGTAGATTAGCCTGGATAGAGATGGCTATCTCTGAACAGATATGGAAAGCAAATATATCTAAATTCTTTAGGCCAAAATTTGCTTGTCCAAATATTTACCCGGTCACTGATGGTGGCTCAGAAACTAATGCCTTAAATGCCGCTCTCGGACTTAATCAATTTTTCCTAAGTAGTGTGGTACTCCCTATAATTATCATTGCTGTCCTGTTAATAGGTGTGGTTTATGTCCTAAATCATTTCGGTCCCTTTGTTAGAAAAGTACGTAATATGATACCGAAATTGATGGGCGCAACAATTTTGGCCTTCACTACACCATTATGGATGGACATGGTCCTTGATCTATCAAGAGGGCTCCTTGGTGTTATAACTGATGCTCTAAACTGGAGTGTTTTTGGACCAGACTCTATACTAGACAAAGTAATGGTTGATTGGGGTGGTTTCTGGGGTGCAGGTGGTGGAACATATGGTGCTAGCCTGGCTGAAGCAGGTAGTGCAATTTTAGCATTTATTATCGGTTTTGTTATATTGACACTTGTTTTCATAGTACTTCTTGCCCTCTCTGTAAGGTTAGCTGTCGTCTACTTCGGGATTGCGACCATGCCCATCGCATCGATCCTTTTGGGCATTCCAAAGTTGGATCAAGTCGGAAAGAAATTTTGGAAGATATGGATTGAAAGTTGTTTCTTCATATTTTTCATGGCTATTCCGGTTTTCTTATTACCTTATGTTAACGATGCCTGGTTGATGTTAGGCTTACTCGTCCTCATTATAGGGGCCCCGTTTCTCGTTTCAGCTGGCGGAGTCCTCGCACTCCGGTCAGCAGGATTTCCATCGGCCGGTCAAGCTGCATCAGGAGCATTCCAGATGGGTACTGCTGTAGGTATGCTTACTGCTGGTATGAAAGGCGGTGCTGGAATTGCTTCTGGCGGGTTAATGGCTGCTCGTGGTGGAGCAAAGGCTGTTGGTAAAGGAGGCAAAATGGCGATGGGTGGAGGTGGTGGTTCTCTTCTCGGCAGTCTTGCAGGCTTTGCAGCAGGAAAAGGATCAAGTGGCGGTGGACTAGCCGGTGACACAGGTGGAAAAGGTAGTGGGACAGGTAGTTCTATAGCTCAGGCTTTTAGTGGTAAAAGACAATCGGTTTTTGGATCAGGCGGTAATACGGGCAGTTCTGGTGTAAGTGGACAGACAGGTTCAGGAAGTTCTACAGATACAGGTAGTTCGGGTGGTAATGGACCTACAAGAGGTCCCATCGGTACTAATTTAGATCATTCCGGAACAACAACATCTAGTGGTTCATCTCCTGTAGGTGTACCTTCCGCACAAAAGTCATCGTCTAGTAGTGGAGCAGGAGACGTTACGTCTACATCTTCAGCAAGTGAAGGTACGGGAAGCAGTGGCACATCAAAATCAGGTAAAAAAGAAAAGGTCGGTATGAAGGACAGAATAAAGGGCACTCATACATCAGCTACTGAGGATGTTGGTCATGGATTGAAAGCTGTTGGCGCTGGTCTAGCACATGGTCTTACTGGTGGAAGAGTAGGTGGAAGTACCTTGGATAAACATTTCCAAACTCCACAGGTAGATAAAGAAAAACTGCAAACTCAAGAAGGAACTAATACATCTGAAACTAAACCAGACCTTAAAAATGGTGGCAGCGCTGGTAAAGGTAGTTCTAGCACAAAAAGTTCCTCTTCAGTTGGTCAAAAAATAAAAAGCTCATTAGGTTTGAATGGTAGTAATCAAAGTAAAGAACATAGAAATCTTTCTAGAAGAATTGCCAAAAAACACTATACATTGAACAAAAATACAAAGGGCGGTGTAAAAGATACTGGTTTTAAAACAGATAGTCGTGGGAGAGTTAAAGTACCATCCGATATAGACAAGGCTAAAAATCTGGAAAAACAAATCGATAGCAAGATACCAGATAACCAATCATTAGAGTCGCCAGATGATAATCTTGATAATTGGTACAAAGTAGATAACTCTGAGGGAGGCAAATAAAGATGGATCAATCACAGAACAGTATGCCTAATCAAGTAGAGACCATACCACCATTTGACACAAAAATAAAGTTCTGGGGATTCGCTTGGGATAAACTACTCATAGCGGTCATGATAGTCGTCATCGGTGGTGCAATCTCAGCTCTACTTGCTTTATGGTTAATATTTCCTATATTTTTGACCTTAGCCGGTGTAACCCTTTATTATGAAAAAGATGGAATGACGGTTTGGGTATGGTTGTTCTATAAATTATTGTATGGATTATCCTCAAAAAGACTGTATGAAGGTGAAGAAGAAACGAAATCTTTCGTTAGTGTAAATGATATCGAGCCAAGTATGTATGAAGTAGGAAAAGATAATTTCTACGCTGTAATGGTCACTGGTGGTGTTCAATTAAACCATATATCACAAAATGAAAAATTGAATAAAATACTGTCCTTCAGAGAGTTGTTGAACCACAGAAAATTCACGTTTCCCATGCAGATTATAGCTAAACCACATCTGATAAATACAGACCTATATGAACCGGCCCCCTATCTTGGTGACGACGTATATTCTGAAAGTCAGCATGAAATCGCTGAAGCACTACATGATTATGTTCATGATATGGGCAATCAACATCGGATCTATTCGTTCTACATAGTCTTAAAGACAAAGGTTGATGGAGATCATAGTAGAGAGAAAAGAAAAGATATCGCTCGCGATAGGTTCAAAAAGAGATTTCAGCTCATATCCAGATATCTAGTCAATATGGGAGTAGATCATCAGGTAGCAAGCGGCGAACAGCTGGTAAATGTGCTTAAGATGCTTCATACGGGTGAATTTGAATGAGTGATGATGAAAGTAGTGAAAATACCGGTACTGGTGAAAAAAGATATTTCGATGAAGAGCAGCTCGATGAATTACAAGCACAGTACGATGTAGAGATAGCCGATGAAGTTCTAAAGGATATGCCCCTTTATACGCTTGTAGTGTTTTTAGCTATACCAGCCATGAGTGTACTAGGGTTGTTTATGGTATCTCTAGCTTATGGTGCGATAGCCCTTTCAGCATTGATCGGTTTAGTTATAGTCACCATATTGGGTGACTACAAACAAATTTCAAAACCTTATAATATATTTAGCATGATGGTGATCGTTTTTATCTCATGGGGAACTATCGGGATTCTATTTTCTCTGAATAAACCCGCTCTCGCATCAATAATCGGTGGTAATATGTTTTCCATAGGCTTCTATTCACTACTCAGATGGAACAATAAGTTCCTCGCATTTTGGAGATTTGAATGGTTATTCGGTGGTGGGAAAAGATGATGGATGCATTATTTGATAAGATCGAATCAGTTTTCGGAAAAGACCAGCAAGACGATAGTGAAGAAAATAACAGCAATCCTGAGATAGATCTCAAGGAAGTATTTGCACCAAAGAGAGTAATGGTGGATAAAGATTCAATCAAACTAAACGATAAATATTACACTATGTCAGCAATCGAGTCTTTCCCCTCATCGACGAATTACAACCTCATGGAAGATCTTTTGAACCACAACCTTGACACAACATTTTCCATGCATATACGCCCAAGAAAAAAGAAAGCGTCATTAAATATGCTCCGTAAAGAATTAAGAAAAATACGTTCAGAGCATGGTGGAAGGAACCAGATCGAGAACAAAAACATGCAGATGAAGTATGAGAAGTTTGAAAAGTTGAGTGAAAGCCTTCTCGAAGGTAATACTAAATTGTTCAAATTTGGTTTTTGTATGGCTCATGGTGGGGATGACTACGAGGAAATGAAAAAGACTAAAGATATCAATGAAGAAACCCTTTCTAATTACGATATCACCGATTCTACATTTAAGATCAAAAAATTCTATACTTCTGTCAAACCCATGGTGAGGAACAGGACTGCTGAATGGTTACCCGCACATACTGACAATATAGTTTCCTTCTTTCCCTTCCTTTCTAAAACTACTATGGATGTTGACGGCATATATTACGGTAAAGACCTACATACGGACTCTCCTATATTCATAGATATTTGGGGTCATGGAGGAAATGGTGGCAGAAGAAGTCAAGGTGGATACGACAGGATGATTTTTGGTCAAAAAGGGCAGGGTAAAAGCTTTGCTACAAAACTTATCATGCTAAGAGAAAAACTGAAGTGGCCTGAAACCAAAGTTATGATAATAGATCCTATAGAGGAACCCGGCAGTAGTATTGGTGAATATGGTGATATAGTTAAAGTTCTTGATGGCGAAGTTGTCCAACTCTCAGGCACAGACGATTCATATGTGATCAATCCGTTAGATCCTACCCTATCCCCTACTATCAGTCAGGCAACAGAAGATGTGATTACTCTATTCAAAACGATGTTTGAAATGTCCGATGAAGAGAGAGGTTTCTTGAGTAAATGCTTGAAAGATCTATTCATGGAAAGAGCAGAGGAAAGAACAGTAAAGCTAGATACGGGCTCAGATATCGAATCATACAAAGTTGTCGAGATAAAAGAAGGCAAAGAAGAGCCAACTATAGATGACCTTATAGAAAAACTCTCTAAAGAGATCCCACGCCGTAAGGAAGAAAGAGATGTTTCCTCTGAACTTAGAGATAATCTGAAAAAGGTGATTAAGGGCAAGACGGAAGCAGTTCCGAACGGTGGTTCAGAAAGAAAAACTATGGATGAATTGACCGACCAAACTGAAGAGATGATAGATGGTATAATTTCAGAATATAAAAACAGTCAAGGTGAAAATAGAGTACATAGGGGTAGAAGAGGGCTCAATGAAGAAGAAGCTAGAAGTCTAATGAAAAAACTGCAGCCGTTACACAATGGGGGTTACGAAGCTCTTAACAACAAGACTAATGTTGATGTGGACTCTAAAATAATATCATTCAATATCGGTGGGATATCTAACGAACTTATGGATTTCTTTATGACTCTAACCCTACGATATATATGGAGAGAAACAGCAAAGGACTATAAAAAGAAAATAATCATAGCTGATGAGGCACAATTGTTGATGGACCACGAACAGACAGCAAGTTTTCTTGAGAAGTATGTAAGGGTGGTAAGACATTATCACGCATCAACAATCCTTATCTCACAGTCGTTCGATGACTTCTACGGCGATGTTCACGGTGATGCTATACTGGACCAAGCTAGCATGCATCTACTTTTCAGACACAGTAATATAGAGGATTGGATGACAGAGTACTACGACCTTAACGAGTCAGAAGCTAGACAGATGACTATGTTCGATACTGGTCAATGCTTGTTAAATATCGCTAATGTGCGGACTTTTGCCAAGATAGATGCTACAGAGAAAGAACATTGGCTCATTACCACGGATCCTAAAGAAGTGAAGAATAAGATAGGACAGTGACTGAGAGGGTTTAGTGTGAAGACA
>CAYSTL010000079.1:0-7713 GCA_964433785.1 uncultured Thermoplasmata archaeon | reverse complement strand
GAACTTTGTTCCACGATAGGAGCAATAAGTGAATGTAATGAACTTATTGCGACTTTAGGGAATTTGTTCCCTATGAGGACAAAATGTGAACGTAGTGAGCATTTTGCGACTCAGAGGAATCTACGATTCCTCATGGGACAAGAATGATCCGATCAGATCAAACTAGTCCAAATCGCTCCTAGCATCACTCAACACTGATTTTTCATATTTAACGATTTCCTTAGAAATAGAAAAGAGAAAGAGTGTTTTATTTTAAATAAATAGTACTACTATCAACACTAGTATCGCTGCGATTGCTGGTAAATAATATCCCAAATTGTCATCACTTTCATCCATATCATCCACCAATTATGGTGTTTATGTTATCCCGCTATATAAGTAGCTCCAGCTTCCCATAAAATTCATCAAAGCATACATCACCAGCGCGACTATTATTAGTAGACCGAATTTGACATATTTGCTCAGTTCTTCCTTAAATATGGCTGCCATAGACAAGAAGAGAACGAAAAGTACTCCTCCTAACTGTAGGAATATCAAACTCAACCCCATCAGACTTTGTATGGTGTTATTGCTGTCAACGAAGAACATGGACCCATTCAAGATAACACCTATTACCAGGAGTATCACTCCTATCAATACTCCCCACATGAGCATCGAATCGCTACTCAAAGTCTCGGTTAGACTTCTTTGCTGGTATTGTTGAGGGTGTTGATATGGTCCGTATTGTTGCTGTGTTTGTTGTGGTGGCTGTTGAGGCTGCTGTTGTTGAGAAGGTTGCTGAGACTGCTGTGGTTGTTGGTATCCTTCTTTAGGCTGGTCATATTCTTCATAGTCTTGAGGATTCTCTTCTTCTTCATTTTGATACTCTTCCTCATTCATGATTTAAATTCACCGTGTTTAAAAGTAATCTAATATTTATAAAAATTTTGATATTCCTAACTATAACCATAGTTGTACAGAAAGCTGATGATTTGAACTATAGTGGAAGACGCAACTTATTTGTAATTGCGTTGCGTCATCCACTGCTTCTGGAGGAAAACCTTTCTGTTTTCCTCCGACATCAGGAACTGTGTTCCTGAAATGAGTCAAGGACACTAAAAAATCAAAAAAAGTTGTGTCCTTGACTATAAATATCACTCGAAAACCTCTATAGACCTTCAATTTCATAAATTTTCAATCTTAACCAATGATTTCCAGATAAAGCAATCGAAATTTGCAACTCTGTAAGGACTTTAAAGGGTTTTTTAAGATATAAATATAAAAAATTATATACAGCTTTTAAGATGTCATCTGATGATTAAATATGTCTGGTGATGAAACAAATCAATATCCACATGAAGAAGATGAAGGGATCGATGAAGATATAGTCAACACACCCTCTGGAATCAAATATATGTCGTACGGTTATCTATCGGGAATCATAGGTATGGTACTGGTAATATTGATGACGTTTCTAGTTTCATCGTTAGGGGATAAATCAAATTTGATATATTCTGTAAGTAGTTTGATCAGTATGCTATCTATGATATTAATCATCATCGGTCTATTCTTTATTTACAAAGACAGAAGAGAATATTCTGAAAATCACGAAAGAAGTGTCAAGATAGGTGCTGTGATGCTGGTGACAGCTATTGTTATAAGGATGACTTCTTTTACTTTACTGGACTTTATAATGAGCACCGATGTACTCAGTGGTTATGGTATTGTATATACAGGGGAAATATTGACCATTATCTCTATTTCATTGATCGCACTGGGTTCAGTATATGTTATAAAAGTACTAGCTGGAGAAAAAATAAGAAGAATACTCTGGTCAGGTGCTGGGCTAAATATAGGTGGAGCAATTTTAGGAGGGAGCATCATCATACTTATTACTATGGATATGATACCTATATCCGGCGGTCAAGGTATGATAGGTGGACTTGTATTATTGCACAGTGGATTGACTGCTGTAAGTTTTATGCTGTTCACTGTATCTTATTTAAAAACGAAAGATAAGATCATGAGTGAACGATAAGACCTGAAAAATATATCAATCAAATCGATGAAATAACGCTCTATAGATGAAAAAGAGCTTAAGAAAAAAGACGGATAAATTTCCCTTCCAATGTAGAATATATCGAGGAGCAACTACTTCTTGATGATTTTCTAAAAAAACTCTTCATCACGTAAAAATTTAATAATTTAACTATGATGATTTCGATATGACCAAAAAATTAGAGGGTAAGAAAGCGATCATAACTGGAGCTTCTAGGGGAATAGGAAAAGGAATAGCTCTAAAATTTGCTGAAGAAGGAGCCATCGTAGGGATAAATTATAACAGCAGTGAAAATAAAGCTAAAGATGTTTTAAACGAAGTAAATAAAAAAAGTGAAGGTGTGCTTTTACAGGGTGATGTGGGAGACAGAGGAGACGCTAGACTCGTTATCAAAGATTTTGTAGAAGAATATGGTGGTATAGATATCATAGTCAACAATGCGGGTATATACTATAGGAGGGATATAGAAGAAACCACAGTAGAAGAGTTTGAAAAGACCATGGCTGTGAATACAAAAGGACCTTTCATGCTCTGTAAATTCGCCTTACCTTATCTTAAAGAATCAGACCAGGGTAGGATAATCAACATGTCTTCACAGTTGGCTTTCAGAGGTTCAACTCATGGTACTGCGTACGTAACCAGTAAAACTGCATTAGTCGGGCTCACTAGAGCTTTAGCATTGGAATTAGGACCAGAGGGAATAACAGTGAATGCGATAGCCCCAGGAACGATAGACACTGATATAATCGCAGGATATTCAGAAGAAAAGAGAAAACAAAGAGCTGAAAAGATACCGGTCAAAAGGATAGGAACCCCTGAAGATATCGCAGAAGCGGCTTTATTCCTAGCTTCAGATATGGGTTCCTACGTAAATGGAGAGATAATGGGTGTTAACGGCGGTTCAGCACTTCACTGATCTATAATTCACTTATCGGTTCATCAGGCGTCACTGTCAACCAACCTGCATGATCACTAACATGAACTTTCACCTCATAAACATCTCTGATATTCTCCTGATTTACCACTTCCATACCCCCTGATGCAAAGACTTCACCTTCTTTTAACATCACGATTTTATCACTGTATCTTATAGCCATGTTAAGGTCGTGTATAGCGATTATGGATGAGATACCTTTCTCTGACTGTTCTTTGACTATATTCAACACTTCTAACTGATGTTTTAAATCAAGATTACTGGTAGGTTCATCTAACAGCATTATCTCAGGTTGCTGAGCCAAAGCTCTTGCAACGAAAACCTTCTGTCTCTGTCCACCGCTCAGTTCGTTGATATCTCTCATTGCAAGATCGCTCAGTTCCATTTTTTCGATCAGATCAGAAACGATCCTTTTATCCTTTTTACTGGGTTTCCACGAAATGTAGGGCTTCCTTCCCATTAGTATAGTATCGAACACTGTTGAAGGAAAACTGACATTTTCTATCTGTGGAACATATCCCAATTTTCTAGCTTTCTCGTTAAGAGAGTAATCAGAGATATCTTTCTCATCTATATTTACAGACCCTTTATCTGGATTGTGAAAGTCAGCTAAACATTTCAGTAAAGTACTTTTACCTGACCCATTCGGGCCTACTAAGGCTAAGATTTCACCTTTATCTAGTTCTATGTCAACATCCTTCAAAACTAAAGGTCCGCCGTTATAGGAAAAATCGACCCCTTTAGCTCTAAGCTTACTCACCAGTATGACCTCCCTTTGATCAATACATAGATGAACAGTGGTGCCCCCATGAAAGAAGTGAGTATCCCTACTGGTAGTATCTCTGGTGATATCATAGTCCTTGCTGCTGTATCACACGCTAGTAAGAAAGTACCACCGAAGAACACCGATGCAGGGATCAGATATCTTTCATCACCCCCAATCAACCGCCTTATTATGTGCGGGACCACTAGACCAACGAAGCTGATGATTCCAAAGAAGGAAACAACAACCGCTGTGACCAGGGCTGATAAGACCATTCCTACGATCCTTGTTCTTTCGATATCAACACCTAAACTTTTAGCTGTTTCATCACCGCTGTCTAATGCATTGAAATCCCAACTTTTCTTGACAAGATAGATCGCAACAGGTACCACTATCGCTGCTAGTATCATTATCTTGGTCCAATTTCCTTTACCGATGTCACCGAAGGTCCAAGCGATGAAAGCTGCTAAGCTTGTTTCGTCAGATACAAAATATTCCAGTGCTAAAGTGCCAGCTTGGAACAGAGAACCAAGGGCAACTCCGGTTAAAATCAATGTAGCTGGTGATGCATCTATCAATCTAACTAGCAAGAGTAAAACAAAGGTAGCGATCATGGCAAATCCGAATGCTGATACCGTAGTCAGGTATGGGTTGCTAATAAGAATAGCATCAGATCCAGTACTAATCGTACTCCCAGCACCCAGAAATAAAATGGAAAAAGCGGCCCCAAAGGCAGCAGCAGAAGATATACCCATCGTTGATGGTGAACCTAGAGGATTTCTCAATAAACTCTGCATGGTTGCTCCTGCCACAGATAATCCAAGTCCTGCTAAGATCGCCCCTACAACTCTAGGCATCCTTATAAGCCATACTATTCCATTATTTTTTGGAGAAGCTTTGCCAAAGAGTGCGTAGAAAACAGTATCTAGTGGCTTGTTGGAAGGGCCGATAGAAACAGCTATCACTACCAGTATGAATAACAGTGCTATCGATACAAAGATGAACAACAATTTTCTCGAGATGTTTTGTTCGTATCTTTCAAGTATTTCTTCATCATCAGCCATGTTAACTATTCCTTCAGATCAATTTTTTCAAAACCGCCAAAATCATCTTCCATATCATCGTACACTCCTTCACCCACCAACTTTCTATATATTTTATCAGCCATCTCTTCTGGATTCACATCATCGAACCTTTCTGGATAAAGGATGGTTCCGATGTAGTAAGCGTCCGCTAGAACGGTGCCGTAATTAGTTGAATAGTAGTTGAACGGTAGTACCGCGTAGGTTTCACTGTTTTTTACAGCATCGATGTTTTTGTATATTTCATTATTATCGATATCCTCCATCACCAGTTCGTAGCCACCTTCATCGATGAACAAAGTTTCCGGATTCCAATCTATTATCTTTTCAGGATTGACGGATGCGTGTTCAGATTCCAAACCGCCGGCAACATTTTTTGCGTTGATGAACTCGAAAGGTGCATAATCAGTATATGTAGATTTTATGCCTCTCGAGCCTTTGTACCCGATCCCTCCGACATAACAGGATGTCTTGGTTTCTTCTGAGATATCATCTGTTCTCTTATCTAGATCTGAAATCGTATTATCTATAAAATTCTGAATCTTCTTAGATCTTTCAGTTCTGTTTAATACTTCTCCAACAGTATCCAGTGCCTCGTAAAATATATCACGATCATCATCTAGATCGCCATATCTCAGTGCTACTACTGGTACACCGGTTTGCTTTTGAAGGTCAGATGCATCTCCTTTCCCTTCCTGTGTACAGAATATCACATCTGGATTCAGATCTCTAAGAAGTTCCTTGTCACCTCCATGCTGAGGACCGATACTATTTTTCTTCTGAAGTTCAGGATTAGCCATTATATAGGGTCTTAAGCCATCATCTTTTTCAAACTGTTCTACTCCTTTGACCATTTCACTGGCATCCATGTAAACTAATAATCTAAGGGCCCCTGCTCCCACACCTACGATCTCATCGATATTTTTTGGTACATCAACTTCTCTACCGGTCATATCAGTTATCGTTACTGTTTCACCATCGCTGTTAGCTTTAAGATTGAAACAACCGCTGCTGAAAACAGAGATCAAGAGTAATACAATAAAGAAGATCGATAACTTTTTACTCAATTTGTTCACCATCACAGATTATACCGAAACCGGTCAATTCTCTATAGTCTGAATCTGCACATTCCAAACATAATGTCACTCCGTCCTGTTCTACAGTTCTAGTTGCCATCACACTCTCTCCACAATTATCGCAGATGTGACTATCATGGATAGGCGCATATTCAGGGATATCAACTTCGACTTCTTCTATCTTGAACAGATCTTCTGCAGGAAGATTGACGACATGATGTGACACTTTTTTAGCCAATTTAGAAAACCTTTCTTCATCTTCTTCTGTGGCTTCTCTATCAGTGACTACTTTATCGAACAACTCCTGATACTCTGGAAATTCATCTGACCATTCATCCCCAGCATCTGGTTTTGAAACAAATCTTATCCCTTCACCATCTCTTTTCGCCAAAGTTACAGCAGTTTTTCCGAGGTCTCTAAATATTAGTGAATTGTTACCGAAAGTGCATCCCGTTACGAACTGGACTCCATCAGAAGCACAGTTGTTCGTTTCCATTATAGCTAAGACGTCTTCCATACCCTCAGGTTCTACTCCCATCTTTTTCACTGCTGTATGAGCTGCCTTAACACCTGTTGCTAAACCCGGACAATAGTGTCCATGTAATACAGCGGCTTTATCTAAAAGAGTATCTAGATCATCTTCTTCTATGATATCCCAAATTTCATCCCTTGGTGACTTATGATTATCCATCTTGAAACCTCTTTAGTAGCACGTTTCAAATAATAGTAACATTAATAAGTATTTTGGTATTAGTAACACGATTAGAATAACTACATAACATTATTAACACATATGAAGGAATTAATTATAACAAGATGCATTTAAAAAATTGAAGTTGAATGACGAATTTATCAATTTATCAAGAGTGATAATCACGAAGAAGGTTTTTATAGGAGCGAAAGACCAAAGTATGTATGAATAAGATGAACGACGAAGAAATTCTAGACAAGTCCAAGAAGGCATTTGACAATGTAGCTGAAAAATTAGAAGAGAAGGATGAGCCATACTCTCTTTTAGATCTAAAGATCATGATCGGAGATGAGTTAGATTGTAATCTGTCAGAAGAACAGATAGCTACTCTAGCAGTAGCATTTCAGCGGATTGACAACATATATGATATATTCAATCAAAGTTCTTCCATGAGTCTGAACAGGATGTTCAGATAAAAACTAATTATCTCATTCTTTTTAAAATATGTATATGCTAGTAATAATTCTAGATATCAAAAAGTAACACGAAATCTATTTATTTGTGTTCATTATAACATAAGATTGATAATATGGATAACACAAAGCGATTTGGTGTTTCTGTTCCCCCGGACCTTCTTGAAAAATTTGATGAAAAGATAGATGAGAAGATGTACACCAATCGGTCAGAGGCTATCAGAGATCTGATTAGGGATTTTCTTGTGGAAGAGAAGTGGGAAGAAACAGATGAGGAAGTCTATGGATCACTGACGATCATATTTGACCACGAAAAAAAAGGGATATCTGACAAACTTACTGAAATGGAGCATCAGGACCATACTCATATAGTTTCAACCATGCATATCCACCTGGACAAGCACAACTGTATGGAGACCATGGCTATAAAAGGTAAACCTAAAGACATAAAGCAAATTGCTGATAAGTTGATAAGCACAAAAGGTGTAAAACACGGTAAATTGATGATGACATCAGTTTGAATATAAATAATTAGAACCTATTGATTAAAAATTTAAACTATAGACGCATATTAACACCTATGAACAATAGAATTGAACCGTTTGAAAAGTACACTGAACGGTATGAAGAATGGTTCGATAGAAACGAATATGCTT
>CAYSTL010000078.1:0-7724 GCA_964433785.1 uncultured Thermoplasmata archaeon | reverse complement strand
TATGTTATTATAAATATATCTTATCACAACGCACGAAGGCGCAAATTGAAAAATATATTTGTGCTATAATAAATTAAAAAATTTTGATCCTACTTGACATGTTCGAATCAAGATAGGGAGCTTGATCTAAACCGAAAATCTCTACTGATTTTGCATAGCATTCAGTTCTTTTAATGTCTTTTCGATTACCGTCTTCTCTTTATTGAAATGCTTTATCATCCTATGGAGACATTTATCTGCTTCTTTTTCATCTCCAAGATGTTCAGCACAAGCGTTCATATACTCCTTAGTTTCCTCTACATTCATCTTTATCTCTTCTGGTATCTTATCACTATCGTGTTTCACTGCATCTTCTGGACATGCACCATGACAAAGTCCACAGTGTATGCATCCATCCATATCTACTATCGCTTTGTTATCTTCCATATAGATGGTATCTACTGGACACTTGTCTACGCATATCCCACAACCTATACAATCGTTTTCATCTATCCAAGGCATTTTCATCAATTCTCCTTTTTCTATCAGTCTTTCCTAAACAATCTCATCATAGATCCTCATCAATGCTACCGTCAGGTAACATGTTATCTGGATGGTACTCTCCTTTTTTCTCTTTCTTATATCTCACACAGTTCTCCCAATCTCCTTTACAGTACAATTCGATCCACCTTCTATCTAACCGACCTTCTTCATAAAATCGCTTCATCGGACAAAGATCGTACCATTTACAAGGTTCAAGGAACGTTTTCAACTTTTCATAATTCTCCTTCATCTCCTCTTCAAACGAATCGTTATAAAGTAAAGAAGCTGGATGTGCGATCGGATATATTTTTCTTTCATCGGTTAAATACAATTTACCAGTTAAATTTGCAAATTTGTCTTCAAAATCCAAACCATTCTTATCAAACAGATATCTGCTTGCATAATATCCCAAAGGAACAAGTATATCGGGTTCGATCATCTCTATTTCTTTATCCAGGTATCTTGAGCAGATTTCGATCTCGTCCTGTTTCGGTTTTCTGTAATCTGGAAGCATACACTTTATCAGATTGGTCATGTAGATTTCATCTCTGCTCACATCAGCTCTATCTAATAAATCGTCTAACACTTTTCCCGATGGACCTACGAACATGACTCCTTTTTTATCCTCCTCTTCGCCAGGTGCTTGTGCTACTAGCATGACTCTAGCATCCCTATTACCCTCACCGCATAATACGTGGTTTCTTGTCTCAGAAAGTCTGCATTCTGTACAGTTCCTTATATTTTGATTCAACTCATCTAAATCCATCTTATCCACAATACTTCATTTCAATGTAGATCTATCTAATCAGATTGGTTTTTTCTACTTTTTAGATAACTCATTGCTATTCATAAGTGTTTTGGTTATTAGAATGTTATTTTATTGACCAAAAATGTAACGGTTAACCAAAATTACAAATATAGCAAATGAAATAATTTGGAATTAAGTAACAAGATGTTTACAGGATTTAATCGAATCGAAATCGGTTTTAAACTAATATCGTGAGGAGATATAAGATGGGACATGACCCAAAAAAGATGAAGAAGATGATCAAAGCCATCTGGGTTTTTAATTGGTTCAACTCATGTGGATTTGCAGAGCTCATCCCAGTGGTGGGATCGAGATGGGATATGGAAAGGTTCGGCATGATAATAGTCGGCAGTCCAAGACATGCTGATGTTCTGTTCATAGCAGGATATCAGACACATAAATCGATAAAAAGAGCACAACGAATATATGAACAGATGGCGGAACCTAAAGTCGTTCTTGCATTAGGTTCCTGCACGATGACAGGAGGGATGTATTGGGACTCATACAACACCATAAAAAGATTGGATGATTACCTTCCTGTAACCATGTACGTTCCAGGATGCCCACCTAGACCAGAGGCTGTTTTCGAAGCATGTGAAAAGATATTCGAACATGTTCGGGAGATGGAATAGATGAGTCAAAAGGAGCAGGAACTGCTCAATAAGATAGAGAACAGATTCGATATAGATGGAAAAGTACAGCGTGAAAGAAGGATTTGGATAAAAGTTGATAACGAAAATATTGTTGAAATTTGTGAATGGCTAAGAGATGAAGGCTTTATCCACTTATCCTCTATATCTGCAACTGATTGGAATGAAGAAGATAAATTTGAGATAACTTATCACACCTGGTCTTATGACGACAGCGTGCTTGTTACAGTGAAGACAGAGATAGATAGAGAGAATCCAAAAGTAGATTCTGTTGAAACAGTATGGAAAGAGAACGCCCAGATACATGAGAGGGAACTGCACGAATTATTTGGAATAGATTTTGAAGGAAATGAAGATCTAGCACCGTTATTTTTGGAAGACTGGACAGGACCTCCTCCCTTCAGAAAAGATTTCGATTGGAGAGAATTCGTAAGGGATGAATTTTACGATGAGGAGAACGAAAGGGAGCGTGTTTACTTTGATAGATCAGGATAATCTTACTCAGATGATGAAAACAGAAGAGATACCTGCTTTAGATGAGGATTATGACCTTTATTTCGGACCTACACACCCTGGTTCTGGTAACTTCGGCGTCAAACTCAGAGTTGATGGAGAAAAGATAGTGAATGCCAGGGCCGATCCCGGCTATCTTCATAGGGGGTTCGAGAAGCTGATGGAATACAGAACACCTATACAGAACTCTGTACTATCAGACCGTTTATGTGTTTTAGAACCTCTCAACTGGAATCTGTTACATGCTGAGGCTGTGGAGGAGTTGATGGATATAGAAGTCCCAGAAAGAGCTAAGTATATACGGGTTGTGATGGCTGAGCTTTCTAGAATACAATCACATATTATCTGGTATGGGGTTTTCTCCAAAGCAATTGGGTTCGATACTGGATTTAAGATAGCCTTTGGATACAGAGATTACATACTTGATCTATTTGAATGGATCACAGGTGGCAGGGTTTATCCTACAGGTTACATTTGCCCAGGGGGTGTTAGGAGAGATTTTCCTGAAGGGACTGAAAAAAAGATAATCGAGGTTTTAGATGAGTTGGAAGATATGATCAGGATGGAGGAAGTGGATTATCCAACACTTCTGGGCAGGACCAAAAATATAGGAGAGTTATCAGCAAAGGATGCGATCCGTTATGGTGCTACCGGCCCTGTGTTGAGAGCTTCAGGCGTTAAAAAGGATGTACGGAAAGAGGAACCTTATGAAGTCTATGATAGATTCGATTTTAATATACCAACTAGAAAAGAGGGGGATGCTAGAGCTAGATACGTGCTAGGTATAGAAGAGATAAGGGAATCTAGATGGTTAGTCAGGCAGGTCCTTGATGAGATCCCAAAAGGTGAATTTATAAATCCAGACCATCAAAAACCAAACGTCAATAAAGAAATGCCAAAAGATGAAGTGTATGTGAGGAACGAGGTATCTAGAGGTGAAGGAGCGATGTACATGATCGGAGATGGTGAAAAATCTCCTTACAGAGTGAAGATAAGAGGACCGGATTTTCTCCATATGATCCCTCTTCTCGAACATTTACTTGAAGGTGTCGAGATAGCTGATGTACCTGCTGTATATTGGAGTCTTAATGTCTGTCCAGCAGATATGGACAGGTGATCTCTTATGTTAGGAATCATACCCAGATTGATTAGAAATCTGCTTTCAAAGCCGATGACGGTAGACTTTCCAGATGAATCAATACCGATACCAGATGATTATAGAGGTGCGCATGAATATGACATCGATGAATGTATCTCATGTGGTTTGTGTGCCAATGTATGTCCAAATATGGCAATCGAGATGATAGAGGCATCTGATGATTACAAGGAAGAATATCCAAAGACTTATCCTAAAGTCGATCTAGGTAAGTGCTGTTTCTGTGGACTCTGCGAAGATGTTTGTCCAACTGATGCTCTGAGCCTATCTAAAGATTTTTTCTTATCTACGATGGATTCAAACACTACTTTTGTAGAGCCTTTTTCTGAATTTGAGGAAATAGATGAGTAGGAGGTCTTAATATGAAAAGACTAAAAATAAGTCAAGATTGGTGGAATGAGGTACAGCCCGAAGGGTTACCGTATCCTACTTCAACATTGATAAGCGGACCAGGAGGTTCAGGTAAACCATTGATAGGTTTCGCATTCGTTCAAGACTGGTTGAAGTCTGGTGGAAACGTATTATTCATACCCCTTCAGTACCCTGAAACATCGTTTGTTAAAAAGACATTAAAGGAACTTTATGATATGAACGTTGAAAAATATCCTGATAGTACCACCTATGTTCGATTCGATCCTGATATAGAAGATATAGAAAAATTGAATAAAAATAAGATCAAAGCAAATCTTCTAAAACCAGAAGTTTGGGACAAGATCATCGAAGATTCAGAAAGATCCATGAGTGATGGTGGGGAGTTAGGTACACTAGTATTTGCCTCAGCATTGAATCTGCTGCTTTTCTCACCTACATATAAAGAAAAAATTCTTGATCATCTAAAAGTACTTTTACGATCCGATAAAGATAGGACTTATCTTTTCAATGTGAGTACCAGTGCGATGAGTGAGGACATCAGAGAATGGGAAGAGGTGTCGGATAATCTGATGTTCGCTCGCATGGGAGATGACATGAAATTGTACCTTAAAATAAAGAGGGTAAATGGTAAAGAAGTGTCGTTGGAAGAAATACACGTACCCATAGAGAAAGAGATGCTTACAGACATCAAAGATGTAGCTGAAGGTGTGAGGAAACGGAGGATACCCAAGTTGAAAAATATCTAAGAGGTGTTAGATATGAAAATAACAATCGTTTACGATAACACTGCCTTTATAAAAGGATTAAGAAGTGATTGGGGATTTTCAGCCCTGATAGAGGGTGAAGATATACCGATTATCCTTTTCGATACAGGTGGGAGTGGAAGGATATTACTGGATAATATGAAACGCATGGATATAGACCCTAAATCAGTAGACGAGGTTTTTATCTCTCATGCGCACCTGGACCATACTGGTGGTCTTTCAACATTTCTTTCAAAGAAAAATGATGTCAAGATTTGGGTGCCACCTTCAGTTCGTGGTATAAGGAATGCGAGAAAGGTCGTAAAGGTCAGAAATCCAACTAAATTACATAAAGGTGTTTATTCGACTGGAGAATTAGAGGGGGTTGAGCAATCCCTATGCATAAAGACTGACAAAGGTATCTTGGTTATTGCAGGATGTTCTCATCCTTCTATGAGTAATATTCTGAATACAGCTTCTCAATTTGGAGAAATATATGGTATAATCGGGGGACTTCACGGAACCGATCCAGAAGAATTGAGTGATCTCGATCTTATCTGCGCGACTCACTGTACACAGCATAAAGCAGAGATTAAAAGGCTTTATTCTGAGCGTTTTAAAGAGGGTGGAGTAGGAAGAGTGATAGAATTATGATATTCACTTATTTTTATTATCGAATTCACGAACATACATGAACACATATCTTGGAGATGATAAAGATGGAAGAATGGAAAGAAAAGCTAAAAATGCAGAGGAAAAACAAGGACAAGTTCTTTGAACAAAATCCTAGGTCACCTATACCGCTAAAAGATCGTAGAGATTTCGATGGTATCGACTATTTCCCTATTGACAGTAAATATAGATTCGAACTGAAATTCAACGAACATGATGATAAGAAAAAAATCGAAGTTGAGGATAATCAAGGCGGTGTTCAAAAATATATTCGATGGGGAGAATTCAGATTCTCTATCGATGGTGAAGATGTCAAACTTCAAGCATACAAGAGTAAACAAAATGAAAAAAGACTTTGGGTTCCATTCAGAGATGAAACCAATGGTGAAAAGACATACGCTGCAGGCAGGTATCTGGACCTGGAACCAGCAGAACATCGTGAGGACGGAAAATGGATTATAGATTTCAATGAAGCATACAATCCATACTGTGCCTACAGTGAAGATTATGTTTGTCCATTTATTCCTCCAGAGAACTGGCTTGAGGTTCCTGTGAAAGCAGGAGAGAAAGATTATGAAGAAGATTGAGGTGTAGAAATGAAGAATAAAATTAAAGTTTCCGAGAGGATAAAAAATATAGAAAAATCAGCTATACATGAGATGACGAGATTGTCCAAGGATATAGAAGACGTGGCTTTTATATCATGGGCTAAACCGACTTCGAATACTCCTAAACATATTAGAGAAGGAGCTATATCCGCTATTCAGGATGGCTCCGTTGGTGGATACTCACAGAGTGAAGGTCTGCCTGAACTCAGAAAAGAGATCGCTAAAAAACTGAAGAGAGATAACGATATAGATGCTAATCCGGATCAGGTGATGGTTACAGTTGGTGCTATAGAAGGGCTATCCGCTGCTATGATGACTGTGGTAGATCCTGGAGATGAAGTGATACTGCCTTCACCGACGTACTCGACCCACATAAGACAAGTCCTTTTAGCATCGGGTAAACCTGTTTTTGTGCCGAGTAAAGAGGAAGATGGCTTCGCTCTTGATATAGATGGTATAGAAGAAGCAATCACTCCAAAAACTGAGGCGATAATTTACTGTTCACCCAGCAATCCAACAGGTGCGGTCTATACTGAAGAAGAACTAAAACAACTTGCTGACATAGCTTTGAAAAACGATCTAACGGTTATAACCGATGAGGCCTACGAATATTTCACATATGATGGTCAAGAACATTTCAGTATAGGCTCTATACCAGAGATGAGAAAAAATACGATCAGCGGTTTTACGTTCACTAAAACCTATGCGATGACCGGTTGGCGTCTAGGGTATATCCACGCTGATGAGAAGATGATCGCTCAGATAAAGAAAGCTCATATCCCGTTCGCGATTTGTGCTCCAGTCGTGTCACAGTATGCTGCACTCTCTGCTCTTCAAGGTCCGCAGGATTGTGTAGATGAGTTCAGGGAACATTATCTATCGGGAAGAAACCTGATGTGTGACCGACTAGATGAACTCGATGATGTTTTTGAGTATCAGAAACCAAAAGGATCATACCTGATGTTCCCGAGGATCAAACTAGATGAAGGAAAAGACTCTACAAAATTCTGTAAAACACTTCTTAAAGAAGCGAGGGTATCCACAACACCTGGTATCGCTTTTGGACCTACTGGTGAAAGTCACCTTAGGATGTCTTTCTGTGTGTCAGATGAAATGATAAATAAAGCCTTCGATAGGATGGAGGATTATTTCCACTAAATGAGGAGAATAATGTATGCTGGATGATGAAGAAATCTTTACTATGAAAACCGGTGAAGACCTGAATGAAAAAGTTTCTGAAAAAGTGATGGATGGAGTCTATGAAGATTATTCAGGCGATATATCCTATGCATGGAAAGTGGTGAAACGACTGACAGAGATGAACTGGAGGATAGATATCATGTCTTCCGCTGATCTGGAACACGTCAGTGGTGTAAAGATGGTGGATGGAACTCCAGTGAGTCTAAACTTTTTAGCAGATGATGTAAAATGCGATAATCTTCCAGAAGCGGTCTGTAAAGCCGCTTTACTCATAGTCAATAACTCCGACAAAATCGATGAGATCGTCTCTAGATTGTCTTCATGAAAAATCTTGGATCAAAAAATCATAGCGAAGAATTTAAGATGTTCAAACCCTATATATGATAGATATGGCGGAAAAGCTAGCCTACGGACCCGTCCCTTCCAGGCGACTTGGTCAAAGTATGGGGATCAACAATATCCCACCTAAAACTTGCACAT
>CAYSTL010000077.1:6675-7814 GCA_964433785.1 uncultured Thermoplasmata archaeon | reverse complement strand
TAGTCACTACGATCTATGCAAAAAAACACATATTCTTAATTTTTAACATCATCTTTCAGATCTGAAGGTCTGAACAGTACTTACAGAAGCTTCCAATCTAATCGGTATCTCAAAAATAGAATCTTAAAGAGCAAAGATAAGATTCATTTCACCGCCGTTTTGATACATTTTAGAATAACACTTGAAATATCCTTAAAAGCATAGAGATCAAACAACCGCCCCTCTTTGAGGGTAAGGTTGAAAATATGAAAAGAAAAATTTCATATTGACCTCAAAGAGGGGCGGTTGCATTATCAGTAAATGTCAGAGTTGTTAATTAATTTACCGACCGCATTTCATCTCGACAAAAATTTTCCCAGCATCACCCATTCAAAAAAGTAAAAGTGCTCCCCCCCTAGAAAAGATCTAGTTGGTATGGAAGGTAAGGCTAGCTAGATATTCGGGAGGGAGCTATTAATGGGATAACATTTTGATTAATAAAATTAACCGTTATAAACCGGTAAAATAGCTATTTTGACCATAAATCTCTCGTATTTTCCATCTAAACACCTCTTCGACCGGACCGACATAATCGATCAAGGATCTTCATCTCACTTCTGATACACGATCACCGATTTAAGAACTCACTCTTCATCGATATACTTCATCGCAGTATAGCTGGACAGTGCACTTAGCGTACAGATGATCGCTGAACTAAAAACGAACACTGCAAACAGAGTCCAGAAACCGGATACGGTCTGATTGATATAGTCTGTAGCGTTGTTTCCATAGGAGAAAGCAGCCAACGTAACGAGCAGTCCCAGGAACGACATAACATAACCGACTCCACCGGTGATAAGACCTGCTCCAGCAGCTTTCTTACCGCTTTCAGCTAATATTCCCTGCACCATACCTATAGATGCGCTCAATATCGGTATGGTCACGACCAATACTTTATGGGCGAATCCACCCAGATCTCGATAATCAGAAACATGCGTCAAGGCAGCGTTAAACAACCCTGATACCAGTCCGAACACGAGCATCATTCCCAAGCCAAATGCGATCAACATCGTAAATTTTGGTTTTTTCATATCTGGATCTAACAAATCATTCATCTCCTTTTTAATCTTCCACATTTATTTATTAAACTAATTAATAAA
>CAYSTL010000077.1:0-6575 GCA_964433785.1 uncultured Thermoplasmata archaeon | reverse complement strand
TTAATAAATCAAGGGATATGATGGTACACATCTGCTTTCATCGAACGTCTAAATTATCAACATCTAGCCACAATAACATAAGAATACGCACGTAACAAGAGCTAACAAATCATGGCAAAATTTTTATTATTTAACTCACCTATAAAAGAAAGTGAGTGTTTCATACATGAACGTTCTATTCGTCGATGATGATAGGGATTTACTGACCCAGGCAAAGATGTATATCGAGAAGAAGAATGAAGAACTAGAACTAGAAACAGCGGTTTCAGTCGATAAGGCTCTGTCGAAGTTAGATGAAAAAGATTTTGATGTTATAGTCTCAGACTATCAGATGCCAAAGAAAGATGGCTTGGAATTCTTAAAGATATTTAGAGAAGATAAACGGGAAGACATCCCCTTCATCATGTTCACGGGCAAGGGGAGGGAAGAAGTTGCTATGGAAGCACTGAACCTGGGTGCTAACAGATATCTGAAAAAGGGAGGAGAGATGAGTTCCCAGTATGATTTACTCGTAGATGCGATCAGACAGGAAGTCAATCACCACAAGACCAAGAAAAGATATCGTGAACTGTTCCACGAATCACCCATCGGTATCTGGGAAGAAGACTTTTCTGAAGTCAAGAGGAAGATCGACAGATTAAAGGATGAAGGGATCGAAGATATCGAAGGATACATAGAAGACAATCCTGACTTCCTGAAGGAACTGATGAAGGATGTGGAGATAATCTCGGTCAACGAATCCGTTCTGGATATGTACAGAGCGGACTCATTAGAAGACTTCAGAAACGGATTATCTAAGATATTCGGCGAGAGGTCCATCCCAGCTTTCAAAGAAGTTGTAAAGAAGATATCTAAAGGAGAAACAGAATACAGTACGGATAAAGTCGATAGACGCCTCGATGGTGAAGAGGTCCACGTGTTCTTGAAGTGGTCAGTAACAGCTGGACACGAAGATGACTATTCAAGTGTACTGGTCTCCACGGTAGATATAACAGAACGTAAAAGAAAGGAAGAGAGATTTAAAAAATATATAGAAAACTCACCTTACGGTATCTTTGTAGAGGATGACGAGGGCAACTATCTTGAAGTGAACGATAAGGCCTGTGAGGTCACCGGCTATTCGAGGGAAGAAATGCTGGATATGAAGATCTCAGATATGTATAAACAGGAAGATCTAAAGGATGTGGAAGAAAAATTCAAGACCCTTAAAGAAGAGGGTAAGCTGAGGATAGAACTCCCTTTCGTAAGAAAGGATGGAAGCGAAAGGATCTGGGACGTATACGCGATCAACCTTTCTGGAGACAGAAGCTTTTCATTCGTGGAGGATATCACAGAAAAAAAGAAGATGGAAGAAAGAGAAGATATCTTGCATTCTTTATTACGACACGATGTTGCCAATAAGAATAGGATCTTATTAGGCTATCTAGAGCTTTTAGAAGAGTACGATCTTCCTGAAGAGACCGATAATTTGATCAGAAAATCCAAAAGAGCTGCAGAGAAGAGTCTTAATCTGATCGATAAGGTCAGTATACTCAGGAAAGCTCAGCATGAAAAGATAGAAGAGGTCGAGATATGTTCTATAGTCGAAGAGACTGTAGATCAGATGAGATCCAGGATAGAAGAAGCCGGGATGGAGATAGAGATGAGTTGTCCTGAAAAAGGATGCTTGATAAAAGGTGGACCACTCTTGAACAACGTTTTCTCAAATCTGATAGAAAATTCAATCAAACATTCTGAAGGTAATAAAATAAGAGTGGATGGAAGGATAAAGGATGAAAAAGTAATATGCCATGTCGAAGACGATGGTAAAGGTATACCTGAAGATCTACAGGCCGATATCTTTGAAAAAGAATACACCAGCGATGAAGAGAGAGGAACTGGCTTGGGTCTTTTCTTGGTGAAGATGCTCTTAGACATATATGGTGGAGAGATAAATGTGAAGGATTCCGAGTTAGGTGGGGCAATGTTCGAGGTCCATCTAGAGAAGGTGTGAGTCGACTAGATGGTCGGAACGATCCAACTTCATGTTCCCATCAAAGGAAAATA
Organism: uncultured Thermoplasmata archaeon; assembly: GCA_964433785.1. Taxonomy (GTDB): domain Archaea; phylum Thermoplasmatota; class Thermoplasmata; order Halarchaeoplasmatales; family Halarchaeoplasmataceae; genus CAYSTL01. The sequence goes on along the minus strand of CAYSTL010000077.1, from coordinate 4,529 downwards.
AAACTCCCATATATAATAGGATCAAGACTCTTTAATTTCTTTATAATTAATATATCAACCATATATAAACAAAAGTTTTTTATTATTTAAAGTAGATATCTTATAATCTTTCCCTAGGGAGATATCGAGAACATGAAATTTCAAAAGATCGTAGTTTTGTGTCTGGTAGTTTTACTGAATATCGTAGTTATTAATGTGGTACTTGCTGAAGGTCGAAATTTTGATGAAGATAATATCCCAAATGCTTCATTTGTAAGTGGAAGCGGTACTATAGATGATCCGTACTTGATCGAAAACGTGAATCAACTTCAGGATATGAACGAGAATTTGACTGCTTATTATGCTTTGGCTAACGATATAGATGCGGAGCAAACTAAGTACTGGAACGAAGGTAAAGGATTCAAGCCTATAGCAAATGAAGGTAATGATAGATTCAAAGGTTCATTAGATGGAAGAGGCCACGAGATCAGAAATCTTTACATAGACCGATCTGAAGAAAATAACGTTGGACTGTTTGGCTGTATTGGTAAGAGATACTCAGGAAAGTCCGTGAATGATATAAGATTAGTAGATGTTGAAATTATGGGAAACGAAAATATTGGTGCAATTGCGGGTCAAAATTCTGGATTTGTAAATAACTCTTATGCTACGGGAAATGTAAGCTGTTCTAAACTTAATCGAAGAAATCCAGTCGGTGGACTTATAGGTAGAAATTCAGAAGGATTTATCAATAATTCGTATTTCAAGGGAAATGTATTTGCTGAAGGATATATTGGCGGGTTAGTTGGTTTAAATGAAGACAGCTTTATAGTTAACTCTTACTTTAACGGATATATTGAAGCGAGAACCACCAGCGATTTTGATTATGTCGGAGGTCTTGTTGGAATTAACCGGGTTAGCCATATCGACAATTGCTACTCAAAGGGATACATAAAGGTCATATTTGATGGGTTTTTAGATATTCATATCGGAGGGCTCGTGGGATACAATTATGCAGGTGTAATCAATAACACGTATTCTACTGTGGATATGGGTGGTAGAGGTGGTGTCCTAGGTGGACTTGTAGGATGGAATGGTGGTAGCCTCAGTAATTCTTACTCTACCGGTGATGCCGATGACTCCGATTTTGAAAAATTTGGTGGGTTAGTAGGTACTGGTGAAGGTTGGTTTGTCAAGAACTCATTCTGGGACATCGAATCTTCAAATCGGACTGAAAGTAATGGTGGAACGGGTAAGACGACAGCTGAGATGAATGATATCGCTACTTTTACGGATACATCGACCGAAGGTCTAGAATTTTCCTGGGATTTCTTAGGAGATCCAAATGATGACAAAAATACTCAAGATATCTGGGATCTGAACGATAAAAAGAACGATGGTTATCCATTTTTTACTTCTGAGAAGGAGAAGGATAATATATCACCCAAAGCAGATGCAGGTGAAGATATCACTGTATTAGTGGATGAAGAGTTCACATTGAACGGTAGTTCCTCCACAGACGACATCGGAATAACAAACTATACCTGGACATGGGATGGAAATCGATTCTATGGACAAAAGATCACACATTCTTTCTCATCTGTAGGGAAATATCAGTTCACACTAAACGTGACCGATGCTGCACTGAATTGGGACACAGATACAGTGAACGTAACAGTTGAAGATCTTACGGCACCCACATCACATGCAGGCGAGGATAGAACTGTCGCAGAGGATAACACGGTCACCCTCGATGGAAGTGATTCCTATGATGATGTTGGGATAGTGAATTATACCTGGAGTGTGGCGGATGAAAAATATCACAGTGCGATCATAACACACGAATTCACTGATCCAGGGACTTACGATGTCACTTTAACGGTGAAAGACGAAGCCGGTAATTCAGATGAAAATACGATCAAGATCACCGTTATCGATATAACTGACCCGACAGCGTATGCAGGAAACGATATAACAGCTGAGGTTAGAGAGGAAATAACGTTAGATGCGTCAGGCTCATCGGATAATGTAGGTATAAAAAATTACGAATGGAACTTAGACAACGGTGAAACAAAGACGGGAGAAGAGATAACTCACACGTACGAAGAACCGGGAACATATACTGTTGAACTAACTGTAACAGACCAAGCCGGTAATACTGATACCGATACTTTACAGATCACTGTTGAACAGACTGATGATGGAGATACGAATGAAGATTCAGGGAGTGGAGATACTCCTGGGTTCACTTTTTTCATACTGATCTCTACTTCACTGATAGCACTACCACTCTACTACAAGAAAAGAAACGCACACTAAATCCCCCTGATATCTAACCCTTCAAAACAAAAACACTCCCAAAATTATTATTACATATGTTACAATTCTCTCTTAAAGGTATAAAGTATGTTAGACGGACTGATGGAAAAGAAGTTAGACGACTGTATCGATGAAGATATTTTGGTGGTCATGGACGACGGCCTTGGATTCTTAGGTGAGCTTCAGGAATACGACAAGAAGACCATGGTATTGACAAAGGTACTCCAGTCCCGTTTCGACGAGATCGATTGGAAGAAGATACCCAGTGATTCAGATAATGTAAGAAAGATTGAGAGCAAAGACAAGAAAATAGGCTACGCCAACTGGACTAGAGTGAATCTTAAAGAAGTGTACATAAGGATCGAACATGTCACTAGGATCTGGCCGTGGATAGGTAAAGTAAAAGGAGATTCGAAGGAAGAGACCAGACCTATATATTACGAAAAGGAATACATGTAAAGATCGTAAAAACTCTTCAAACTGATTTTTTCGTCCATCCACTTTTCTGATCTCGAATAGCAGGTAGAGTAGAAACTATGAATCTACTCACATCAGGATAGTCATCACTTTTGCGAAGATGACCATACCTATCAGAGCGAATGGATAAGTAGAACCATAACCAGCACCGACATCTTCAGTACCAGTGGCCTCTATCGCTGCCCCTAGACCAGGTGTAGAAGTCATACCACCTGTTATCGCACCGGAGACAACGATCCAGTCCAGGTCCCAGACACCTCTGAGAAGAAGCATACCTGCTGCGATGGCTCCCAATCCTACTATGAAAGTTATCAGTACTAACGTCAAACCAGCACCCATAAGTGCACTTATGAATCCTTCACCAGCCTCTATTCCGACCACTGCCAAGAACAGAGCTAAAGTCAATGATCTGATACTTGAAAGGACCTCATGAGACATCCTTGTTTTGATCGGTCCGATCTTACCTATATAGCCTATTATCAATGCTGCAGGTAAAACACCACCTGTTATACCCAATGTGACGGTTCCAAGAGGACCTAGAGGGATAGGTATCTCGCCTAATATACCTCCTAGCACGACAGCTAAGGTAAATCCACCCACACTGAATGTAACAGTATCTTTAGAAATGTCTTCTTTATCACCAGAGGTGACCTCGTCAATATGACTCTTGAATTTTTCTTTCTCCTCTTCTATATCGATATCTCTTATCTTTGGCCACAACTCCTGGAATAATATCACCATCACCACACCGAACGGATAACCTATAGAGTGGCCGATGGTTATCTTCTCTCTAGCGGCTTCTGATACACCTTCGATGTGAGCCCCTAGACCAGGAGAACTGGTCAAAGCCCCACTGAAGACACCTTCGATCAATCTTGGATCGACCGACCCAAGACTGCTCAAGGCTTCAGCACCTAATATGGTCAAAACAGCTGCAACCAGTGTCATCAAGAAGCCTGCTATAATAAATTTGAACCCGTGAGCCTTGATCACTCCCCCGATATCTTTAGCGGCCATCAGTCCGACCGCTGCTACGAACAAAGCTAAAGAGATGATGAAGTAAGAATGAGGTACTTTCACCTGAGGGATGTTCATACCGAAGATCGAAAAACTACCTAAAATGCTGATACCTAAACCTGTGAACAGAGCACCAGATATACCCAACCTGAACCCCTTGATCTCGATACGACCTATAAGGATCCCAGTCAATACTGCAAGCGATAACATCAAAAGAGAATTTCCTATCAACGAATCTAGAAACATAATTAATCCACCACTCTTAAAAACGGTCTTCGCACATTTCCGTTCTGAACCACATCTCGAGTCCTTGAACCTGACATATTTCGTTCAAACTTTGCTATAATTGCTCGTATAAATATTTTACTTTATCAAATCACTCTAAAATCAAGTCTTTATGTTAATTGACAATAAATAAGAGCAAAATTTTTATAACTAATCACTTTCGACTCAATCAAGAGGCCGCCGACATGGATGTTAGCCGAACCAGGAAAGACCATCCAAATGCTTATAATGTACTTTTATCTCTAATTTCATCGATCACAACACAGAACGGCGGATATTCTGTCGAATAGAATGTAAAAGCTTATAAACAATCTCGATAAAGTAGGGTATAATTATGAATGAAGAAGACGAAAATCAGTCGGATAAAAAATGTTATCATGTGGAAACGAACAATAAAGAAGGAGACGTCTGCGTGATAACAGAGAGATGCAAGGGCTGTGGATTTTGTATAG
>CAYSTL010000076.1:0-7990 GCA_964433785.1 uncultured Thermoplasmata archaeon | reverse complement strand
TTGATATTGTATCCTATACCGAGTACTCTCGATCCCTTGGATTGGCTGCTGATAGGTGTCTATTCCTTCATATTCTTACAGACCATCACGTTCCCAGCACCAAACGTTCCAGCGGTTGTTTCACACGTCAACTTGCCCGAGGACAGAGGTACTGTTTTTGGTGTTTTCAATATATTGAATCAGGCTGGTATGGCTATAGGTCCTTGGTTCGCAGGTTCTGTAGTTGGTGTACTGCTTGGTATGGGTTACGTAAAACCCATGGCATATCAGAACGCCATGATAATAGGAGCTCTGTTCTGGCTGCCGTGTGCAGTCATATGGATCTGGCTGAAAAAACAGTATCCCGCTGATAGAGACGAAGTTAAAGATGTGTTGGAAAAAAGAGCTGAAGAGTTGGATTAGAGATATTTTTCTAGATACTTATCTGGGATCCCTTCCTGTTCAGCTATATCGCCGTAGATCTCAGCTGATTTTCTTACAGTCCTTTCGCAGTTTTCGAAATCTACATCGATGAGTCCGAACCTCGGTTCGAATCCCTCTGCCCACTCGAAGTTGTCCATGAAAGACCAGTACATGTATCCTCGGACGTCGTATCCCTCTTCTCTCGCCTTATGTATCTGTTTTAGGTGTTTGAGTATGTATTCTATCCTCCACTCGTCATCGTTGGTCGCTATACCGTTCTCAGTGACATAGATAGGTCTGTCATACCTGTCTTGGATATTTTTTATCCCTTTGTAAATGCCTTCGGGGTAAACTGACCAGTCCATCAGTGTTTTTCTGTTTCCCACATCTCCGAGTTCAGTGTTCAAGAAAAGTTTGAAAGGGTTCCAGGAATGTGATGCTTCGTGTAAGGTGTAGTAGTTGAGTCCGATGAAATCGGTATCTGTTTTTGTGACCTCGTAGCTTTTAAGAGGTGTCTTCAAGGAGCCGCTCCAGATCGCATCCATGAAGTACCAGTTGAAGATGTTGTCGGCTTTCTTGGCCGCTTTTATGTCTCTCTTGCTCTTCGTCTTCGGCCTTATGTATGGGTAATGTTTTACGATACCGACCGTCTTTTTATTTAGGATTTGATAAGCTATATTGTGTGCTTCCAAGAGATTTTTCTCTACATGTCCTGCTTTGATCAGTGAACTCTTGAAAGGCGGCCACTCCTTGTCCATGTAGGAGCCCATCACGTAGACCATAGGTTCGTTTATCGTGCAGAAAAGATCGACACCTGAGATGCGTTCTTTGATCGTTTTGACGTATCTCTTCCAGTATTCGAGGTTCTCTTCTCTAGCAAAACCACCTTTGTCCAGGAACCATTTGGGTAATGTGAAATGATGTAGAGTGACCATGGGGGTGATGTTCTTTTCGTTAAGTAGATCTATGATGTTTTGATATCGTTCGAGTGGTTGTTCGTTCAGCTTTCCCTCTTCAGGGAATATCCTGCTCCACTCTAAAGAGAATCTGTAAGAATCGTAGTTGAGCCTGTCCATCAGTTCGATATCTTCTTCGTACCTGTTCCAGTGGTCGCATGCCTTGCCTGATCTGTACTTCAAGTTCTTACCTTTTTGTTCAGCCGCCCACCAATCGTTGTACTTGTTGTTACCTTCTATCTGATGTGAAGCAGTGGCCGTACCGAAGCTGAAATCTGGAAAATCGATCATCGTGGTTTTTATGTGTTCAGAATATATAGTGATTTTCATCCAATATCTTTCAAAAGATTTATTTTATTTGAATATATTTACGGATGCATAACAAACTGTTATAAGAACTGAAGGTGGAAGGAATATGGAGAAAGAGCGGATAGAGAGAGACAACGGCGTTTACGTGATATATTATGATTTTTCTGATGAACTAGAAGGGGATGAGTAGTTTGTCTGAGTTGAGGTGGGACCCTTTTCAGAAAGAATGGATTATCACTGCTACCCATAGGCAGGATCGTACTCATAAACCGCCTAAAGATTACTGCCCCTTCTGTCCTGAAGAAGATCCAGATTTCGATAAAGATGTCAGGAAAGATTACGATATCGCTGTTCTAAAGAACAGGTTTCCATCTCTTGTTGATGAAGCACCTCTTCCTGAAGTCGAAGATGATGAGCTGTATAGAGTGGATGAAGCCGAAGGTCTGTGTGAAGTCGTATTGTTCAGTTCCGATCACGATTGTATCATGTCCGAGGAACCTTTGAGTAAATTCGTGAAATTGGTGAAAGTCTGGAAGGACAGGTATGTGGAGTTGAGTGAGAAGGATTTTGTCGACTACGTTTTCATATTTGAGAACAAGGGTGAGGAAGTCGGAGTGACTTTGGATCATCCACACGGTCAGATATACGCCTATCCCTTCGTTCCTCCGATCGTTGAAAGAGAGCTGGAATCCAGTAAAGAGAATCTTGAGGATGAGGGTGAATGTTTGTTCTGCGAAGTTTTGGAGAAGGAGAAAGAAGATGGAAGGAGAATAGTCCTGGAGAACGATTCTTTCACTGCATTCGTTCCGTTCTTTGCCAGGTACACTTACGAAGTCCATGTTTATGCGGATGAGCATGTTCCTTCTTTGGCTGAGTTCGGTGAGAAAGAAGAGAGGGACCTTGGGAGGATATTGAAGAGGTTGTTGGGTAAGTACGATGGTCTATTTGGATTCGAATTTCCCTATGTTATGGCTATACATCAGCAGCCTGCAGACGGTAGTGGTGAGGAATATTCGCACTTTCATATAGAGTTCTATCCGCCTTATAGGACTGAGAGTAAATTGAAATATCTGGCTGGAAGCGAGTTAGGTGCTGGTACTTATATCAATAACGCCTTGGCTGAAGAGAAGGCTGAAGAGTTGAGAGAAGTAGAATTGGAGGATTGAGTTATGGTCAAGATACTATCTCCAGGAAGAGTGAACCTGATAGGTGAGCATACCGATTACACCGGTGGCTACGTCATGCCCATGGCCATCGACCTTTATACTGTGGTCGAGGGCTGGAAGAACGATTCCGTGGACCTGTTTTCATACGCATACTCTGAGAGAGAACAGTTTGAAGTCGATGATCTTGAGAAAGAAGACGATTGGATAGATCATGTGAAAGGAGTCTATTCGGTTCTGAAGGAAGAAGGGTATTCTCCCGGTGGTATGAAGACGTCTTTCGACGGAGAGTTACCGATAGGTTCCGGTTTGAGCGCATCTGCCAGCTTTGAATTGGGTGTGATGACTCTGTTGGATGAGCTTTATGATTTAGGGCTGAGCGGTGAAGAGAAGGCTCTATTATGTCAGAGAGTAGAGAACGACTACGTCGGAGTTTCATGCGGTATCATGGATCAGTTCGTTATATCCATGGGTGAGAAAGGTCGAGTGATGATGCTGGATACCGATACGCTTGAGTATGAGTTTGTGGATTTTCCTGAAGAGTTGAATGTGGTCGTGTTTCACACAGGTGTGGAAAGGGAGCTTAAATCATCTGAGTACAATGAAAGGAGAGAGACGGTTGAAAGAGCTCTTGATAAGTTGGATGCTGATAATTCTAAAGAATTGAGTGAAAAAGATCTCGAAGGTCTGTCTGATCTGGAGAGAAAGCGTTTAGGGTATATAGTTAGAGAGAACGAGAGAGTGATCGATACTAAAGATGCATTGGAGGATGGTGATCTGGAAAGAGTCGGTGAGATCCTGGTAGAAGCTCATGAAGATATCGCTGAAAACTACGAAGCGAGCTGTGAAGAGCTGGATTTTTTGGTCGATAAGTCTGTAAAAGAAGGTGCTCTTGGCGCCAGGTTGACCGGAGCCGGATGGGGCGGTGCTGCCATCGCTCTGTGGAAAGGTGAAGGTGCGGAAGGATTTGCTGAGGAAGTGTTCGATGAATATAAAGATGAATATGATCATGATAATGCAGATTATTTTGTGGTAGAACCTTCTGATGGTGTCAAGGTCGTCGAGGAGTGAACTAGATGTCCTATTCATTCATATTTCATGGAAATCTACAGTATGCAGAGTTATCGAAGAGTGAGATACCTGAGATAATAGAGAGATCCTATGTTCCTACTATCGATTTTTTGCTTAAGAACGAGATAAAGTTCGCTTTGAATATAACTGGATATACTTTGAAATATCTTCCTGATGAGCTTATCGACAAGATCAGAGAAGGTATAGACGAAGGTCTTATCGAATTGACCGGTACGTCATACACCCACGCCATACTTCCGTTACTGGAGCTGGATAGAGTGGTTGAGCAGGTCAGGAAAGATAAGGAGAAGAAGGAAGAAGTATTTGGAATCGAACCGAAGACATTCTGGTTGCCGGAATTAGCTTACGATCCGATAATCCCAGGTATCTTGAAGAAGGAAGGATATGATGAAGTGTACGTGGATGGGGAGGCCGTTCTTTTTTCCGATATAGAGAACACCACTATGAAAGAGATCGAACCTACGACTCCTCACCTGTATAAAGCGCAGAGGGGTGAAGGAGTGCAGTTCATCAACTATCTACTTGGTTTGAGAGAGGTGAAGAAAGCTGTACGTGATTCGTTTTCAGGTAAAATGACAGTGAAAGGTGTTGAAGAGATAACTGGTATCCCTGTATGGACCGCTGTCAACAACTCGGTGATGATGGCACTGGCTGGTCTACCGTTCATGAGTGTCGGTAAAGTGGCTAGATGGATATCCGGACATGATGAATTGATGTTATATGGTATGGATATCGAGTTCATGGGATACAGGAAGCTGGGTGGTAATGAATTGCAGTTGGATAAACTCGGTGAATTGATATCTCAAGTGGATTCCGATATCGTGCTTCCTAGTGAGTTGAAGATGAGTGATAGAAAATCGTATTTGCGTACTTCGAGCTGGACTCCTGATAAAAGTTTGGATATCTGGAGAGAGGATGAGGATAACCAGAGATTGAACATGCTGTCCAGAGGAATGGAAGGAGAGAAAGCGTTCTTGGCGGAGAACAGCGATGCGAGAGGCTGGGAACCGATGGCTGAGAGAAAGTTGGACGCTTTCGAAGCTATCTATGAGGATTGGGAAGGGAAGTGATCTGTACTTTTCGACTATCCTTTTTGCATCAATTTTATAATAGATTGATCACATAAAATAAACTATGAGTAAAACATCTATTTCAATAAAAGAAGAAACAAAACAATCATTGGATAGTATCGCCAATAAAGATGATTCATACGATGATGTTTTACAGTTACTTCTGAGTATTAGTCAAGATGAGTTAGAGATGATTGATGAGGTATATCAACGAATTAGCGATACCGATAAAGAAGAATATGATAGACTTGATAAAATATAATTTAGAACTGAATATATAGCTAAAAATGAATTTTTTTATTTATCTGTATCGATCACCAAAAAAATAAATAAACAAAATTTTATTCTGAATCATGGGAAGGATAAGTCGAGGAATAAGGTTGATGAAGACCAGCTGGGAGATCTTGAAGAAGGATAAGGAGATCATGCTGTTTCCTTTGATATCGATCATCATATCTGGTTTTATCATTGTTTCGTTCATAGCTCCCTTGTACTTCTTTACAGGATTCGAGTTCTCGGCGGATATGTTCGAGGGGTATATGATATACGTGTACATGTTCGCGCTGTACGTTCCACTGTATTTCGTGGGTACATTTTTCAATACAGCTGTAGTAGGCTGTGCCGATGCACGTATGAAAGGTGATGATCCTACTTTTAAGGATGGCTTGAGGCTCGCTGGAAAGAACTGGTACAAGATACTGCTGTGGGCTCTTTTGGCAGGTACTGTCGGAGTCGTGCTTCAGATACTCAGGGATAAACTGAGTTTTATCGGCAAGATCGCTAGCTTCTTTATCGGAATAGCTTGGACATATGGTACATTTTTGATAGTGCCTGTACTGATCTTCGAGGATGAAGGTGTGCTAGCTTCCGTCAAAAACAGTGCGAAGCTTTTCAAAGATACGTGGGGTGAGACGATAACCGGTTCCATCGGATTCGGCATAATCATATTCATTCTTGCAATGATCGGGATAATTCCCCTCGCATTCCTGACCATCTTAGGAGTGTTGAGTTGGTTGACAGCTATCGTATTGGGTGCTGTGTATTTTGCAGTGCTGTTAGCTTTCAATTCCGCTCTGAACGGTATCTTTGTGACTGCACTGTATCATTTTGCGAAGGATGGTGAATTACCCGGTCCATACACGAAAGATATGATACCTTCGCCTGTAGGTGGTTCTGTTTATGACAGCGGTAAAGGTTCAGGCGGATACAAGACCAAGAGTGCTTCAGATTCATTCTATGACAAGTTCGGGTAAATTCATCTTAATCTGTTAAAAAAGAGGTTAAAACAGTGTTCAAGAATAATCAAGATGAGGAAGAAAAAGTCCGAGATAGAGCGGCAAATAGAAAGAGTAGAAGAAGGAAAATAATGATGGTCATCGGAGTTATTGCAGTCGCGATGATCCTTGTCGCCTTTGTCTTTAATCATGTATATTGGTCCAAAGGTATCGTTGAAAGGCACCTCAAAGATGAATATTGGATGACTGTTTCTAACGAAGGTATAGAGATATTCGATTTCAATAATGATGGTAATTGCATGGTAAAATCACTCGAAGAAAGATCAGGATCGTTTTTTGTTATAACTGAAGAAGGTGAATGGACGCTTGATGATGGAAAACTCGAGATCACCTGTGATGATATCCACTACAAAGGTGAAACTTCAGCCACAGATGATAGTTTCAAGATCGAAGGTAGTGATAGGGAACATGATTTCAAGAAATCTGTATGGGATATGGATGAAGTGATCGGAAACCTTTTAGAGGGAACAGAATGGAAGAGCGAAAAGGGTGATTTCATATTTGAGGGGACAGGTAGATATTGGAATTTTGGACTTGAAAATATAGAGGATAATTCGGGAATATGGTCCATAGAATACGACGAGTTAGTGCTTGATCCTGACAGAGGTGGTAATTTAAGGGTTGATATATTTTTAAAGATAGACTCTGAAGATGGTAGTAAGGGGTCTCTTCAAGATGATGGTGTCATGACTCTGAGGTTTGAAGAAGCTGATAATATAACTTTCAGGATAAAAGATTGAATTTATTTTCCTGAAGATATATTCGATATGGAGTTCTGTGTTTATTTGAGTCAGGGTAGTGGAAAAAGAAAAATGGAAATCTTGTTTGATGTAAAAAACAGTTTTAAATATAGAGGATACATAATATAGATTGTTATGGATAAAAAGAGGAATAAGAGGTATAGGGGAAAGATATCTAACATCTCAAGAAGAAAAGGTAATATTTCTTCCTGGATAGATAGTAAAGATGAAAAAAGTACTTTAGCAGTGTACAAAGCGTACCAGGAAGCTGTAGATTCATTCGATCTTATTTTCGCTATGATGCTTAAAGATATGGACGAGATCGTTGAAGATGATCATGCCAATATAGAGAGATTAGGTGAAAAAGGGATCCTAGATGAGAAAGAAGAAGGTTTGATGAAAGAAGCAAACGGCCTTAGGAATAGACTTGTTCATGAATACAATGGATTGGAAAGAAAAATCGCTATCGATTCGATCAGAAATACTGTTGAGAATTTTGAGGATGTGTTAGAGGAGATAAGAAAATGGTTGAAGAAACAATAGAAACTTTTGAAGAACAGTTTTCATGGATAAAAGACGATGATAGAATCCTAGCTGTACTTTTGTTCGGTTCTGTTGTGAAAGATGAAGAGCACTGTAGAAGTGATATAGATATATCTATAGTTGTACCAGGATCGTCTTATTATTATTATGATTGTGAAGGTGTTTCAAATAGAGATGTTAAATCATCAGATGTTTTGATGAAAGCTTTTCGTAATACAGATGTGATCACAAATGAGTTCGATGTACATATTTTTGAAGATCTCCCTCTTCGGGTAAAGATGGATATCATAGAAGATCATGAGATAATTTATACTGCTGACAAATTTGGTATGTACGAATATTTCTACAACTACAGGAAAATTTGGGAAGACCAGAAACATCGTAATACTATGAGTAAAGAAGAATTACTAGCTGGTCTAT
>CAYSTL010000075.1:0-8368 GCA_964433785.1 uncultured Thermoplasmata archaeon | reverse complement strand
TTCTGAAACTTTGATAATAATATTTTTCTCCTCAAAACCACCAGATCCATCCATATCCGATGTGAACGGATAAATCCAACCGGATATACCTAGGATAATCACGACGATTATGATCATATGTTTCTTTGAAATTTCTGATATCTTAAGCATGTTGAACAAATCCTATAGATAAGACCCTCTGCTAAAATAACAGTATTATATATAAGTTCCTTTAAAATATCCTATAGATATCCTCTCCGTTAGAAAAGACTTATTATACCTAAATAAAGATAACAAAAATCATGAGCAGTAATTGCGGATGCGGTAGTGATTGTAATGATAGCGATCCAAAAGAGTGTCCCGAATGTGGAAAAGAAGGTAAAGAAGTAAGTCTGAAAACAGTGATAAATCTACTAAACAAGGACAAAAAAGAAGAGATAACAGGTGAAGATTATCATCTCTGCATGAATCCCGACTGTTTTATCTCTTATTACAGTGACTCAAAATCTTTCACAGTCAAAGAAGTACGACAACCTATATGGTTCAAGAAAGGTTCGACTCCTAAGATAGCGTGCTACTGCAATAATATATCCTACGCAGAAGTTGAGAGCGCTATAATAGAACATGATCTAAAAACTTGGGATGAGATCGTATCGGGTTATAGAGACAAAAAGATATGCGAGTGTGAGAAATTCAATCCTACTGGTGAATGCTGCTGCTCTCAAAATTTCTATGAGGTAGTCAACCAGGTACTGGAATCTATTGGGAAAGAACCTGTACCACCGGAAGATCAATGCTGTGGATAAGTTAGAAATAATAGTATCAAATCACAATTTTAATCCATCGATGAACCTTCTCACTTCATGCTGATAATCTCCTTCTTTCACTGTATTCGTTGTCAACGATAGCGTATCCAATGGTTCTTTAGCTAGATGTTCCATCCTACTCATTGTCTTCTCTGCACCACTCCCACCTAATGTACAGAAATAAGCCGCTTTGTTTAATCTGTCGGAATACCTATCAAGATAAGTCATAACTGGTGTAGCAGGTCTCTGAGCCCAAACGGGAGTCCCTATTATTGTTACATCAAATTCCGAAGGATCATATTCTGGTTTTTTTATGGTCGGTCTTTTATCTCTAAAAGCACCCCATCCTGATCTTAGATAACCTATCACTCCAGAACGGTCTTTCATATCTTCTATCTTTTCTATCTCACATCCAATTTCGGATGAGATCGACTCAGCGAGATTCTTGGTGTAACCAGTTCTAGAATAGTATACGACTAATGCTTCCATAATAAATAAAAATAAGTTGAAGATTAAGAACTTTTTGATTCGAGTAAAAAGAAAAGGGGGAAGGGAGGTTAGTATCATGATAGATGAAATTTCTGATCATATTATGATCTATGTTTAATTTCTTTATAAATTACGGCGATATATCAATTATCCATATATTGTAATTTTAACAAAAGAAAGAAACTTTTTTTATGATATCATGGAAAAAATTATAAAATGTATCATGTATGAAACCGGGAGAATAGATGTTAAACACAGATAGATTAGAAGCCTTGTCAGATGGTATATTTGCTATCGCGATGACCCTTCTTGTTTTTAATATCAGTATACCAGGTTCAAACGAGACCAATGATAGTATATCTCAATTACTCTTCAATGAGAGTCACACCTTCTTCATATTTGGACTGAGTTTTATCATCTTAGCAATGTTCTGGATACTGCATCACAAACAGTTTCATTTTATAGATAAAACCAATAAAGTCCACATATGGACCAATATCTTATTTCTCATGCTCATTTCGTTGATGCCCTTCACTGCATCTCTCATCGGAGATTATCCCGATAATCTTTCCGCAAGGATATTTTTTAACAGTAATCTATTCTTATTAGGATTTTTACTGTATCTGAATTGGAAATACGCCTCTAGAAACGATTTGATCAGAGTAGAAGATCTATCAGAAAAAGAAATCAAGAAGAAGGAAAAAATCTGCATGGTTCTCCCTGCTTTAGCCATCATCGCTATAGGGGTATCGTTTATCACACCCATCTATTCTCCGATAGTTTACGTATTATCTCCTTTTATCAAGAAATTCATGATCTAAAATCCGATGCCTCGACCGAAAATTATTACTTCATCATGTCCTATAAAAACAACATGTCAGATAACAAGATACCTTTAGAAGAAGCAGAAAAAGAGGTAGAATTGGTCAGTCAAAGATTAGCTTTCCTGCATCTATGCTATGCCAAAACACTAACTGAAGAATTGGGTGAAGAAAGGGGTAAGGAAATGATCCTTAAAGCTATCAAAAGATACGGGAAAAAGATTGGAGAGAGAAGGAGAGAAGAAATAGAGGAAAAAGGCTTAGAACCTACTGCTGAAAACTTCAGTGAAGGTGATGTGTTGAGGATACCTAAATTTGGTATGCATACTGATCTAGAAACAAATGAAGAGGGAAATATGGAACTCTATGGCTGTGCCATGGGTAAATTCTGGAAGGAAGAGGATGAGGGAGATCTAGGTAAACTTTATTGCTATGTCGATCCAGCTAAATACTTAGGATACAATGATAAGTATATTCAAGTTCATAAAAAAGTACTTCCTGCAGGTTATAACTGCTGTGAATTCGATGTTAGAACTTCAACAAAAGAAGAGAGAGAAATATTTACTTCTGAAGAAAGTGACTTCTCTGAAATAGACGAGTGTTTAAAGTAAAGAAGATTAAGAAATGAGTTAAGGATAGTAAAAATACTAAATCTTTTTTTTAAATCAGAGTTACGTCTTAAAGATCTTTTTTTTAGTAAGATTATAATTGATATTCAAACAATTTGTCTGACATTAAAATGAGCAGATAACTCAATGTCAAAACTCATAATTTTTTGTCTTCAATCTCTACCAAAGGGAAATATATTTATAGCATGTCATAGCTTTTATCGGGACCTATGAAATATGACATATGTATGACAAATGCAGGTTTCAAATACGAAGGCTCCTGGGAAGAAATATGTGAATTCTCTAAAGACTTAGAAAATATCATAAGTCATTGTATACATAAATCTGATTCTATCCAACATTATCATCACTGGAGACCACGTGAAGATGATAATGAGAAAGATATAACTGACAAAACCGCTGAGGAAGCAGTGATCAAAAAGACAAAAGTGGAAAAGGAATTCGATGGTACCAAAGAAGAGATAGTAGAGGCTGAAGAAAAGTTTAAGGATTCAATAAAAGAAGTTAAAAACGGACATAACCCTAGTAAGGATTTAAAGGAAGCTTCAAAACATATGGAAAAACTAGTTGAAACAAAATCTATCCAATCTTTGAGAAATATGGAGGAGATTATCTACAAAAAACTGATGTTGAAATTTAATCCATATTATTTTGATACAGAAGATTTCTCCGTTAATATAGAAGATAAGAAAGATAGGTATATTTTAACCATTAATATATCGGACGAGAATAAAAGAGAAAGCATGATCGAAGATATTTCGATTGAAAAAAGCCATAATAATTAAAAAAAATAACTTATAAACCTTCAACGGGATTCCTACTAATCTACATTGTATAAAAAAATTATAAGTAATAAAAATTGATTACGATTTTTATAGATTCACATGTCCGGAAAAACAGATAAAGAAATCTTAGGTTACAGCAGATGGTTTGTTCTGATTGCAGCATTTCTGGCGATGGCTTTAATCAGCCCTTATGAATATGCGTGGAGCACGATTAGCCCTCTTATCGCAGAATCTAATGGTTGGTCTATTGGTCAGATGGGGTTAGTTTTCACACTTTTCGTTCTGTTCCAATCAGGTGCTTCGTTTCCAACCGGTGTTTTAAGGGATAAATATGGTCCTAGATTACTAACCATCATCGGTGGAGTCCTTGCAGGTATGGGAGTATTTTCACTCACATTTGGTTATCTACCAATGTTAACGATAATGTACGGAGTCATAGGTAGTTTTGGCGCAGGTATGATATACAGCAACGCTGTAAATACAGGAAATAAATGGTTCCCAGATAAAAGAGGACTCACCACAGGTCTTATAGCTGGTGCCTTTTCTTGGGGTTCTATACCATTTATATTCTGGATAAGAAGTTACGCTACAGTAAATAATTACAACATAATTCTCACTTCTATCGCCATAATAGTTGGACTGATAATAGTAATCTGTGGGTATGTGATGAAAGACCCGCCTACCGGATGGAGACCTAAGAGTTGGTCGGACAGCGATAGTGATGATGTTACTAGACCTTCGGAACACCAATATGGTTTAAAAGAAACGATCAAAACATGGCAGTTCTGGGTACTGTACGTTTCATTCTTCCTAATCAGTGGTGCCGGTCTGATGACGATATCAAAGATAGTTGAATATTCAGATCATGTTGGATTCGTTTCCATCGTTGGTACTGTAGCCGCCGCTGGGTTAGCTGTAACAAACGGTGCAGGAAGGATCGTGATGGGGAGAGTTTCGGATAAGTTCGGTAGAGAGATCACTATGCTAGCCAGCTTCGTTTTGACAGGGGTATTCCTTCTTATAATTGCCCAGACCCACAATTCCATATTATTCCTGGTAAGTGTTCTGATCGCTTTATTCTTCTGGGGACCATTATTTTCATTGTTCCCAGCAATCACAGGGCACTATTATGGAGAAAAGAACTCTGCCGGAAACTATGGTCTGCTTTACTCAGCTAAAATGGCCGGAGGATTATATGGCGGATACGTATCAGCAGTAATAATGAAAGGATATGGATTCAGATTCACATTCATGGTTGGAGGTGCCATGGCCATAATAGCAGGATTACTTGTACTGCTGCCAAAGTATAAACCACCAGTAAAAGATTGATACGAGAAATAATAAACCACTTCTCAAATTTTTTTAATAATTACCTTGGATCAGATAGGACTTATTTTATCCTGCTTATCTTACCCGCTTCAGGTTTCACTATTTCAACGTGCTCTTCTTCCTGTTCAATCAAATATTTAAATGTTGTAAAGAATTCCTCAGGATCGTCTTTTTCCCATATATTTTCGATAAGCTCTTCACTAGTATAATCTTTTATCCTCGTGTAAATATCTTTTACTAAATGTTCATATTTGAGTATCTCTGTGAAGATCTCTGAGTCCTGCCATCCAGGCTTAAAATCAAAGTCTTTTTGGCTAGCTTTCTTTTCAATCCTTTCCATAGAAACACCATCTAGATTTTTTATAATCTTTCTCAAAACAGTCTTGTGTCCCTGAGAATCATGAGACAATCTGAAGATCTTATCTCTGTGCCTTTCACTCAATGTTGTATATGCTTCCCACTGAAAACTTTGTTCGAATTCTGCTTCTATCCAATAAGCTCTCTCAAGAAGAGATTCAAGTTCATCAGGATCATCGACTTTTATATCTTTGACTAGATCAGGTTTATCCATATACAATCATCTATAATCAGCTATAAACTATTTTTCATTTCACAATTTCTTTTATTGTATAAATTCTAGGCCATAATAAAAATTAGGCTTAATAGATATAAAGTCCAAAACCGAATACAATAGTCAACAGTATTATTCCCATAATGCTTACAAGACCACCGTATTTGATCATATCCTTAACCTCTATCACATCTGTACCATATGCGATAGCATTTGGAGGAGTACTTACAGGTAATGCCATAGCTACAGAACAGGCTAAGGCAATAGATGCCATTATAGATACTTCAACACCAAGGTCCATCCCTATAGCAAGCATCAATGGAGCCATTAGAGACGCAGTGGCCGTATTACTCATGAATGTAGAGAGTACAACTGCTATAGCAGAGAAAGATAAGATCAACAGGACGATTCCCATTGAACCATATCCTATCAAACCTACGATCCAGTCATCTAATCCTGTTGATGAAATCGCGTTCCCAAGTGATAAACCCCCTCCCATCAGCAGAAGAACATCCCAATTCAAGTCAGCAAGATCATCTTTATCGAGTAATCCTGTGCTGAAGAAAGCTACTGGTGGTATTAGAGCTATAAATCCTGGATGCTGGAAAAATTCACCCATAACTTCAATTGAGGAACCCAACCAAAGAGCTACAGTCAACATAAAGATAAGTAGTACAAAGATTTGTGTTTTTGAAAAGCCTGAATCGATTTTTTCCTCCATCTCTATATTAATCGAATCAGTTTTTGATGAGAAAGAGAAATAAAGAACGAAATATGTAAAAATGAATAATATCAGAGCCAACGGTAATGTCATAATCATCCAATCCAGAAAACCTATAGAAGTACCCTTGATAGATAATTCCTCTATAATGATCGCATTAGGAGGCGTACCAATTGGAGTGACCATACCTCCTATGTTAGCCGCAAAAGGTACACCAAGTATTAACGCTTTCTTGAACTTATCGTCTTTTGGTATCTGTGTATATATTGGCACAGCAATTGCTATCATCAAAGCAGTAGTTGCTGTGTTTGACATCCACATGGATAAAAAACCGGTGATACCCATCATAGCAAACAGGATTGATCTAGGTGCCCTTCCAGCCAACTTTAAAACACTTTTTATCATCTTCAAATCTAGTTCATATTGACTGAGAGCAGCAGCAAGGACGAACCCACCTAAAAAAAGTGCAATAATCGGGCTAAAGAATGGTGCTAAAGCTTCTGCTGAAGAGACAGTTTTTTCCTGTATAAAAAAAATCTGTCCAAGCACTATAACCAAAGAGGTAACATAAAGTGGAATCGCTTCTGTCATCCATAATACCGCTGCAAGTATTAGTATACCTAAAGCAGCCCTCATATCACCATTCAGGGTCTGAAGAGAACCGAAAGGGAAGTAGTATACTATAACAAAAAGTACGATTCCTACAGATATAGAAATTATATTTTTCTTTCTTTTATAGAACTTTTCTAGATTATCAGATATTATTTCTTTTTCCATAGTGATGCCTTATGCAAAGGCCTAATGTTGATAAATATTTATTATTTTTTGAAATTTTACAAATAAAAAAGTGATTATTAATTCTATTTCACCAGGTTTTAATATATCTTAATCGAATCCTCTTTTATAATCATATATTATATCCTCTGGTTTTCTATCCACTAAAGGTTCATCTTGTAATTTTGAGATCGCGCTAACATCAGACCAATAAAATTTATCAAGATTTGACCTTGTAACTAAATCGATAACTGTAGCATATCCTTCTTCTTGACATAAAGGAGGAATAAAAATCGAGATGTTAAATGAATTATAGTTCAAATCTTTATAGGTTCTCAATACATTCACTATACCTTTTGAAAGGTCATCAGTATCAATCTCACCAAAGGCACCACCATATATCCCTTTAACATGCTCAAATCCCTGAGGAGAGAATGCAGCTAACCAGTCAATATCACCAGTTTTTCCTATCCTTCTATTTTCATCTTCCTCGACCAATTCTTTCCAATAAATCTTTCTCTCATCTTCATAGAATCGTTTACCTTCCTCGTATCTTCTTTTATGATAGTCGTTAGGATGATCAGAAATCAACATCTGGATATGTGGATGTACAATACTGCTTCCTGCTGGTTTCAGATAGTTCATTATGATAGATGGATATTTTACGTCAAGCTTACTTTTCAAACTCTCGAGATAATCAGCTAATAGATCAAATGCATCGGAAAAGTGATGGACTTCAAATTCATCGAGTTCTAGATAATGTTCCTCTGCTAATCTGCAAACCAAAGAATATTCTGCATAAGGTGTTATGTTAGCCTTGACCTCCTCCTCCGCCTGAAGACGGAGGAATCCTTGCTGGAACATCCAGTGGTGGTATTTTTAAGGTTTCAGCCCGTACTGAGAAACAACCAGCGACACGCTGGAGGAACCGTCGTTTTTCATCCCATAGGGCTGTGGCGGGGTCAAGTCGGACAGCATCGCCTTCGAACGAAGGTTTCTTTTTCCTTGCCTGCCTTTCAACAGACTCCGCCCCATTCTCGTTCAAGTCATCCGATGTCGTTGTTTTTACCGTCTCTCGAACGGGATTCTGGCACGACGTAAACGAAGATAGCATCTGATACTGCGGTGTGTTCCTCCTAAGAACATCGCCAGTATCCGCTTGTACTCCGTTCCGCTTACTGTGGTTAGTATAATGGTCCAATCGCATATAAGGTTTGACAGGGGGGGTGAGTGAAAGTAGAACAACACGCCCTAACCTCTGCCTGAAGACGGAGGTATGCGGGCTTTGACCCGTATCATATATATTCTCTGGACACATAGGACAGAATCCATTTTTCTCTACATCACTCATATCTGGATCTTCAGCTATAGGGAATGGTTTCTCGATAATACGAGAAGTCTTACCTGTTAGTGGATCGTATCTTATCTCTATCTCAACCTCTTCTAGTCTCTCTTCACTTGGAT
>CAYSTL010000074.1:0-8374 GCA_964433785.1 uncultured Thermoplasmata archaeon | reverse complement strand
CCACTAGTAAAGACACATCCTGTTCTTCTGCGATCTTATTGATCAGATTGGATATGTGAAATCGTGATTCAAGATCTAGATTGGCAAACGGTTCATCCACAATCACGAATTTTGGATCACCGATGAACGCCTGAGCCAAAGTTACCCTCCGTTTGAACCCACCCGATAGATGTTTGAATTGCTTGTCCATATAATCTTCAAGCTTGAAAACATCGATTATATCTTCGTATTCATCCACACCTCTTTCATTTGCAATTCCACTCAGAAAATTTCTTATTTCCATAGCTGGAGGTACTGGGTGTTTCTGGAATGCGAATGTGACGTTTCCAACTATTTTATCGAACTCTGTGAATGGATCATGTCCTATAAGTTGAATTTTGCCTGAATCTGGTCTTAGAAGAGATGAAGCTATCCTTATCAGTGTTGTTTTACCGCTTCCATTTGGTCCTAGAAGTAGAGAAAGTCCAGGAGGTAATGAAAATGAAACATCATCTAGTGCTTGAACGTTCCTGAACGATTTACTCACGTTTTCTGCGGTAAATACGTGCTTCGTTGGCTGCAAATAAGACACCTCCTGTTAGTGCTACTCCCCAGATATAATAAGTACTATCTTTCTTATCTCCATCCAATTTATCAAAGGTTATGAAGAGTTTTGAATTTTCTAAACTCTGATTAAAATTTTCATAATCTATCATAGGTGGATCTTCTATAATGAATGAATACCAAAGAGTCGACCTGATTTCGATCCTAAAACTGAAACTTTTATTAGTAGTGAATTTCTTTTTCTCAACTGCAGATTTGAACATAAAAGTCAGATTTCTTCCAACGGTTTCCACTGATATATTGTAAGTACCAGGTTCAAAGTTACTTATAGGCTCCTTTATTATTTTAGACTCCCCTTCTTCGTTGACTGCACACCGATGATTTCTCTCAAGACTTTGAATATTATCAGAAAATGGATTGTTTTTTCCATCCAAATATATGGTTGTAAACCCAGCAATGAAGAATAGAGATAACACAAAGATTGTGAGAAATAATCTTTTATTTATAGAAATCACCTGTTTTTAATCTCACATATATAAAAGCTAATAGAAAAGCAAATATGGAGAAACCAAACATAGACCAACTCAAATCATAAGAAGTGTTATAATAAATATTTGAAAGTATCTTTCTGAAAGGTAATAATATATCATTTCCATTTTTATAAAAGGGCAAAACTAATACGAGTCCGATTACTCCCAGGATTGGTACTACATTATTTTTTGAGAGAGTAGAAATTGAAATCGAAAAGATATACCCAAATAATAGTGAATATAAAATCATAGGAAAAATGTACTTAAATAAAGATAATATAGATTTATTGGGAAATTCACGAAGGATAATAACTGTGACAGATAGAGATGAAATTATACCTAAAATTATTAGATATGGAACTAATGAAGTTAATGTCTCAAAGAAAGCTATTTCCCTCGATTTTTTATTAACCAAAATGTAGATTATACTTTTATCCGAAAACATTTTTCCTATAAATAAAGATGACGATATGCCACCCAAAATAATTGCGATTTCAGACAATGATGATATGCTAGAGATAAACGCATTATTGAATCTTTTTTTCTCTAACACTTTCAAATCTCTTTCAACATTATTATTCAAAATCTTTTCCTTTTCCCGATCGATTAAATCTTCAGGATATGTATCCGAAGCTTTTGGGAGTTTTACCTCCTCTAGAGAGCCCAAGTTATCTTCATTATAGAATATATCACCGAAGGTTAAAGATAGTATGAGTGGGATAAATATAATGATAGCTAGAACGTGGGGGTTAGAATATAAATACTCAGATATCAATTTAGAATTCATCTTTTACTTATTCCCCCTTTTTCACCTATTCTTTCTATAAGCTAAATAAGCTAGGATGGCACCAAGGGATACGACTGTACCAAGAAAGACAAAAAGCATCTTAGTTACTGATTGATTCCTTTTCAATTTTTTTAATTCTAAAGAATTTAGATATTCCTCAACCTCTTCTTGATGATATCCGATTTTAGCTTCTAGATTAACATATCTCTCATTTGTTGTTTCATTGAAAAATATATCCGCTGGTAAAAAGCAATCTATCGAAGTAGGATAATAACTTTTTCCTGTAGCAGCTATTCGAGATTTCGCTCTCTCAGTATCTTGACCTTTCTCATAAATTGAAATGCTGGTGTATTTTATCTCATCACTTGAGCTGACTTCTAATATTGGTTCCTTTATACTATACATTTTTTCATCTGCGGTAGGGTTTGTTTTTGGTCGAGTTAATATACTATAGCTTTCACGATATCCGAATTTATACTTATCATCTATAGTTATATTTTTTTCTCTTTCTCCCTCAAGGATGTCTATATCATTATATGCAAAGAAATAGAAGGGATTGAAACCTATCTTTTCTTCGGTTTTTTTATGATACGCAATATTATCACTTTTATCTACTATCAATCTGAATTGGGTATTATCAATCATCTCAGATTCCTTTCCATACTGATTTTCGATATCACTGAAATTTACAGTGAGTTCAGCTTGTCCTGAACTTTCGTTTCTAACTTCCATACCCAAATTCCCATGAAATACAGAACGATCTCGGGTTTCACCTGGAGCTAGATCACGGTCAGCTTCATCTGGATGCATATCAATCAATTCTCCTTCATCGTCATAGATGATTGTTAAAGAGGCATCATTCAATTTCCATTTTTTCTCTCCATATGGGTTTTTTACTTCGTTTCCTTCCACGGAAACAGTGAAGATAGAACAGAACATTATGATAAAAAAGATAAAAAAAACGAAAAGATTTTTTGGTTTAGCAAACATAATTTACTTCTACCACCTTATATTATTGATCCTACCAGATGTACTTGATACTGTAGTGTGAAATCCTGGATATGTTCGGCTTCAAGCTCATAGTCACCACCTACGATTGCCCAGTCCCTTGTGTAATGTTTGAAGTGGGCGTGACCCTCTTCTATATGATACAGGTAGTCGTTATGTTGCTCTTTTTCAACGGGGTCTAGATCATACCTTTTGTTAAAGTTGACTCTCCATTTATGATCTGTTTTTCCAAATTTTTCATATTGTTTAGTGTCAATTGCTGTATCGTGGAAAATAGCCTGTACATATGGTTGTTCTAAATCTTCTCCATCAGGATTTGGTACAGTATAATAATCCCGCTCTACGATCTGACCAATAGCAAAAGCCGCACCATGCCCGCTTTCTTCTGACCAACTTAGGCCAACCTCATATCCATAGGCACCACCTTCAACAGCAGTAGCAGTCGACCAGCTTGCGTGTTTATCGACCGATACTTTGCCGCCCATTACAATCTCACCAGCGCTCGCAAAAGGTATTGCAAGCGTAAAAACAAGGCTGACAAATACAAGGCCAAACATTACTCCGTATATTTTTTTCCTCATGCTATTTTTCACCTCGGAAACTCATAATAAACAAGATATATATATATTAGGGTTTAGATTATACTTGCATCATCATACAAATGTACATTATTATTTTATCGGTTAAAAAATGGCAATATATTTGAAAAGTTTTTTTGAAGCGAATCTTATAACTGCAAAAATCATGAAAAATAATTCTTATGAACGATCAACCAATTTTCTGTTGACCTAAGTAATATTGAAAAATCGGACAAATTTATAAATAACAATCCTTAAGATAATTATAAGAGGCCCCGGAAAGAAATAGCTATGGGAGTTGATTCTTTCATATATTTCTTACCTCATCCGGGGCCTCATTGAAAAAAAATATTATTTATTTCTCTCTTCTACAAATTTTTCTTCTAAAAATGAGTTAAAATCTTTTTTATTTACGTTTATTAGGTTTGCACCTTCATTTAAGAATTTTTTCAATTCTTCCTGTGACTCTATGATTATTTGCTCTCCATCCTTCTCTAAAACATAAGATGTTACTGTATCTAATTCTAGATTTGAATACATCTCTGAAAGAGCAACCTGTCCAGAATATAGTAATGTGACATGGTCTGCTTCTAGAGAACTCAATAGATGTGTGACTACTAGTAAAGAAACATCCTGTTCTTCTGCAATCTTATTGATCAGATTGGATATATGAAATCGTGATTCAAGATCTAGATTGGCAAATGGTTCATCTACGATAACAAATTTTGGATTTCCTATGAACGCCTGGGCCAAAGTTACCCTGCGCTTGAACCCACCCGATAGATGTTTAAATTGCTTGTCCAAATAATCTTCAAGTTTGAAAACATCGATTATATCTTCGTACTCATCCACATCTCTTTCATTGGCAATCCCACTCAGGAAATTCTTGACCTCCATAGCTGGTGGTACTGGATGTTTCTGAAATGCGAATGTTACATCTCCGACTATTTTATCAAAATCTGTGAATGGATCGTGACCTAAAAGTTTGATTTTACCTGAATCTGGTCTTAGAAGAGATGAAGCTATCCTGATCAGTGTTGTTTTACCGCTTCCATTTGGTCCTAGAAGTAGAGAAAGTCCAGGAGGTAATGAAAATGAAACATCATCTAGTGCTTGAACGTTCCTGAACGATTTACTCACGTTTTCTGCGGTAAATACGTGCTTCGTTGGCTGCAAACATCACACCTCCTGTTACTGTTATACCAACAAGTATAATAGTTGTTGATTCCAACCTTTCTTTAATCATTTCATAATGTATAGTCATAACTTTATTTTCTGAAGAATTAAAATCCACTTGCGGCGGATCTTCAACCATAACTGCCTGCCATAGAGTAGAACTAATATCCATTTCAAACGAACATGTTTTGCTTAAATTTCTTTCCACAGTTTCATAGGCTGATTTTAAAATAATCGTTATATTATCACCTATCGGATCTACTGTGATACGATACTTTCCAGGTTCAAAACTAATTGTTCTTATATTGTACCAACTTCCATCTCCGCCACCCATAAATGTAGAATCGTATTTTGTTTCAAATTCACCATCCATGTGCCCTTCTCTTCCAAAAGGTATATTTTTATTGTCCAGGTAAAGAACAGTAAAAGAGGAAAGTATTACCATATTAACCAAAATTATTGCATAGAAAATTCTTTTATTAATAAAAATCCCTCCTCATAAAGATCAGATAATTACCGATAAGTAATATAAACAAAACAATTATTCCAATTAATATCAAATCTGGTCGTTTCAATTCTGATATCCCTAATTGAGATGTTATCAGATAATAATAAGGGAGTATGACTTTGGTGACATCAACTTTTAATAATGAACTAAAGACTAAACCTAATGCCAACAATATTGAAACCATCTCACTATTTGAAATCAAGCTAAACATTATCCCAATTAGATATCCTTCAATCAAGGATAGATATAATATGAGTATTGGCAATAATAACGAGTTTTGTATTGTTAATACCTTTTCAGAAAAAATTTGATGAGATGTTGTTGAGATAGAAAGAGCGGTTACAGTTCCGACAAATAATATAAATATGAATGGGATAAATAAAAAATCTAAAAAAGCTTTCTTTCTAGATTCTTTATTGATGATATGGTAAATAATAGACTTATCAGTAACCATCCTACCGCATGTTAATACAGCAATAATACTGCCAAAGAAAATAGATGCCCGTCCAATATTTATTATCGAAGAGTAATATGATGATTTAAATCTTAGTTTGTCAATTTGATTGATCTTATCTTCAATAAAAGGTTTGTTAAACTTTTCTTTGTAAACTTTTTCTGGAGAATAAGTTTGACCACCATCCTGTTGGGGTAATCCAATCATTTCGGTGTATGTTTCTCCTTCATATGATGTATAATTAGACATCACCATCTCTCCAAACGAAAACGATAGAATTATAGGAACAGCTATTATAACGATCAAAATTAATTTATTAGACATCAGAAATTTTAAATAAATGCCTTCCTTCATCGCCTAGAATCACCCTGATTTTTATACACTAGATATCCTGAGATAGAACCTATTACTATGATTACCGATACAGCAACTATAATGTAAAAATCATTTTTCATCCTTTCTAAAGGTGTTTGTCCAATATCTATATTTTTAAGAAAATCAACAGCTTCAGGCTGTTCATCTTCTTTGATCTTAGCACTTATTATGATATATTTTTCATCATTCTCTGTGTTATTCAACATAAATTCAGCAGAGATAAAGAATCTAAATCTGATAGGGTAATGTCCTTTTGATTTTAAATCTAGCATTTCATGATCGTCCGCAAGGCTTCTATATTTAGTATTATCTTCTCTTGTATAGTTCATGTAATAATCAATCTTTTTAAGGCAATCGAAAGAGATATAATTCCCATAATTGTTATCTTCACCCACCATCGCCTCATATTTTTTATCAGCATTGATCATCTTTTTATTATCCTTTCCAGTGATATCTGTATTGGTATAATGGAAAACATAGAATGGAAAGAAACCCAACATCTTATCTGTTTTCTCATCATATGCTATATTTGTTGATTTTTTAACCCTAAAATAAAGATGATCATAATCAGGTATAGTTCTATTTTCATCATTGTAATATCCAGCATAATCTTTTTTTCTCTCAACATAATCTTTCCATTCGACCCGTACTCTTGCCCATTTTTCATCCTCACTGACTACTTTGATTTTCAAATGATCAAAAATTTCGTATCTATGTTTAGATTCTAAAACAGAACCGTTTCTATGTATCAGACACATCCCTAAATGTTCCATTCTCCAGGTATCTTTACCATATGGATTTTCAGGTTTTGCTTTACCAGTAAAACTATTGAAAGTTGTAAATATCAATATAAAAATAAATAAAAAGGAAAAGAGTTTTCTCCTTTCGGGTATTCTCGAAAGCATTATCTGTTTCCTCCTATATATCTAGACTGACGCTGAAAAGGTTGCTGTGTATTCTCCACCAAGATCAACTGGCATATCTCCGAATGCACTTGATTCTACATACTTACCATCCCATTCATAAATAGATTCTATTAGGACTTGACCGCCTTCAGTTGTTTTATAAGATTCATCTGCATATTCATTGGAATCTACGGTATAATCTCTATAGAATACAAACCATCCATCAACTTTGTTGGCATCTTTTACTCTCTCTCTTGCTGTTAGAGCATGATCAAATTCGTAGACTGTCATAGCACCATTTTGTTCGACTTTGATCACATTACCGCCAGCTACCATTATACCTCCATTATCATCGTCATTTGTAGTGTCAGGGTCCCAAGTAATATCCAGATCAAAATAGGAACCTTTGTCCACCACGACAGCATTTCCAGATGCGTTTTCAAAATCACATCCACTTCCGCCTTCTTCTAGAGTTGCTCCAGCTGTACTCTGGGGAATCACCAATAGACCTAGCATCATAGCGATAACCATACCGAAGGTTACGCCATGAACCATTTTTTTTATCCTCATGCTATTTCCCACCTCGGAAACTCATAATAAACAAGATATATATATATTGGGATTTAGATAATACTTGCATCATCATACAAATGTATATTATTATTTTATCGTTTAAAAAATGGACACATCATCTGAACGTTCATTTTAACTGGAATTATTTAATTATCAAATAAATTAAACAAAATCCTTATATACGATCTACCAACCATCCATAGAACAGGTCAGGAGATCGTGGACGACCGACGGTGTTCGACACTGAGGAAAGTCCCCTCTCCACAGGAAAGGCGGACCGTCGCAAGGCGGTGGGGCGAGAGTCCAGTCAAAGGGAGCAGAAACGACACGTCCTCTTGGAAGCTATGAGATGTGCGAAGTTCACCGAAAGGTGAGTGAGTTAACCCATCGAGCTGAGAACAAGGGGGAACGATGAAACGGCCACTCAACCCGCTGGAGCAAGTCCAAACTAGCCGGGATGACCGTTCCGAGACCGGCAGGTAGGACGCATAGATGAATGTCGTCTCAGCGGCTCAGCCGCGGGCAAACAGAAAGGGGCTTACATCGGTCACCTGACCTTAAATTTAGCCTTAAACAGGCACGTTTTTAGGTAAATCTTTAATACTTATTCCTTTATTTTGGTCTGCGTGAATATCATGACTAAAGCATATTGTGTAAAATGTAGAGAAAAAGTTGAAATTAAAAATCCAGAAGAAACTGAAATGAAGAACGGCAGACCGGCCGTAAAGGGTGAATGCCCAAATTGTGGGACCGGAGTTTATAGGATCAAGAGCTCGAAATAGTAAAAACACCTTTATCCCACTTCTTTTTAATTATTTTTCATGATAACTCTCGGCATCGAGGGGACTGCACACACCGTAGGCGTCGGTATCGCCAGAGATGATGGTGAGATCCTAGCAAATATATGGAAGACGTACGTCCCGGAAGAAGGTATACA
>CAYSTL010000073.1:3008-8501 GCA_964433785.1 uncultured Thermoplasmata archaeon | reverse complement strand
CTTCATCTAGCCAGATATCCGATCCCATCCGGATGTATGCCTACATCGATCCTTCCTTCTTCTTTCAAAGTCTCTATATCGATGATCGAGATATCATTGGTCTTGTTGTTAGCTACGTAGGCTTTGCTTCCATCATGGTTGAACACTACTCCACCTGGCCAATTACCTACAGGGATCCGTTTTACTTCCCACGGTTCTCCTTTGGGTTCGAAATCGGTATCGATGACTGACACATCTCCGGATTCTCTGTTAGGTATGAAGGCGTACTTCCCATCCGGTGAGAAGACTATGCGGATAGGAGTCTCTCCCAATCTTCTCTGATACAACTTTTCATAGTTTTCAGTATCAATTATGTAAAGATCATCATCTTTCTGATTTGCTACGTAGATCGTTTCTCCATCTGGATGTACTGCGACACCTTCAGGACCTTCTCCAACTGGGAAGTGATTGACGATCTCTTCTTTTTCCACATCTATAACGGTTATATTATCGCTGCCTATGTTGGGAACGTAGACTGTTTTTCCATCTGGAGAGAACGATATCATGTGAGAATACTTCTGATATGTTGGGAAATGATCGATGATCTCATCCTTTTCAGTATCTATTATGAATATCTGTTCACTATAAGTTGATGCTAAATACAGCTTGTTCCCACTTTTAGTTAGACCTACTCCGTGTGGAAAGTCGAAGTCTTCATGCTCTATCTCTTTCTTTATCTCGAAATTCTCATTATCTAAAACATTTACCTCGTTCCCCAGAGAGCATGTGATATAAGATTTCTTACCATCCTCGGTCACAGCTATCTCATGGGGATTGTGTCCACAATCTATCTTCTTGATCTCTTCCTTATCTTCAATATCAACGATCGATATGCTGTCCTCGTCCTTGCTCAAAACTATCAGGTATTCTTCCATATAATCATCCCCTTCTGTGGACCTTTTCCATCTCGAACTTCTCCTTCATTTCAGGGATCATTTCTTCCCACGTATGCTCGCACAAGTACCATTCCGTGATCTCCTCATCTTTAGTCTCTGTTAATCCAAATATCTCGGGCCTGTTCAGGTATTCCATGTAAGGTAAGATGAACGCCTCTAGCAAGATACCCTCTTCTATCGGCCATAGGTAGAGTTCGATACCGACCCTCTGTGATTCTTCGTCAAGATTTCTAAGAGAAGGAGCTCCTAAAGAAAAGGCGCTCAGGATCATCTTGAGTTTTCCAGGTGGCTTTTTCATCCTGAACATCTCTGTGATAGTATGATTGACAGCTACTATGAGTGTTCCTTCCCCCTCATTCTCTTCATCAAATTTCGAGATGTGGAAACCTAGATCTTCAACATGATTCTTCATTTCATGTCCCAATACACCGATATCTCTGTCCTTGATGAGATACCTCCCGTACGGATAAGCTCTTCGTCTCATAGATTAGGATTGTTTTCTAACCATATATTTTTAATCGTTGGGCGAGTTTATCTGAATCCCTAATTTTATCGATTTAATAAATTATTTATCATACCGCTCTATATTGAATTGGTGGAGTGAATGAAAGATACCAGATCTGCATTAAAACTGATGATCCTGTTCTTCTTTCTATGCATCATCTACAACGTTCTTATGATAGGGAGTGGGATTGTATTTGCGAACGAACCACCAGGTGAATCTCATTGGGAGATCTATTCAGTGTTCCAGCTTGTGGGATTCTTAGGTACTTTACCCTTCCTGGGAGCAGTGTACAAATTCATCAAAGATTCTGGAAACATGATCTCAAAGCATGAAGAAAATGTAAAAAAAGCGGTGGCCTGTTTCATTATCGGTTCCGCTGTCGGTATAGCTGTGAGACATGAGACTTTCATGTTCGTATTCAAAGTCATCAATCACCCTTTACATCTTTTCTTTTACACCATCGGATCTGTGATATTGGTAAAAGGGATCGCAAGGGACCAGGTTGAAAAATTACTCTATGTCGGTGGAGGATTTCATATGATCGCTTTAACAGGACTTGGTTGGTACTTATTGAATCAAAATGGATTAAATCTGACATCTGTAGGTGAGATAGGTCTATCTTTAATCATATTAGCCAGTTCCGTGATAGGTTTCATACTTTTCATGATAGCCTATAACAGGGTAAATCAAAACCACGGTGGAGTGAATGTATTGAGTTCCGATCTGTTCAAAGGTAAGTTGCCGGATTAAGAAAGTTATCTATCAGGACCGCCGGTCGGAAGGCTTTCATATAGATATTTAGCATACAGTATATTCGTGAGATACCAACTATCATCTATCTTTACCAAAGGTAGTCTTACCTCACCAGTATAGTTTTCACCTGAAGAGAAGGTCTCTGTCATGTTCACTTTTATCCTGCAGTAAGACTGTACATCTTTATCGGTATAATTCTCACAGAAGTTTGCAAACTTATCCATATCCTCTCTTTCAGTTTGGTTCATGTCTTCCTCTAATTCCACGTCCTTGATCTCATATTCCTCTACCGTAAAATTACCGTTGGATATATCCCTCTTCATCTGTTTCATCTTCTCTTCTATGGATTCATTATCCACGAACCTTGAGGCAAAAAGGTCCATGGCTTCTTTACCATCTTCAGAGTCTACACTTTTGAAGAATTCTATGAGTGTATCTTCAGGAGTCCTGCTTTCATCATCTTCCAAGCATCCAAAGGTTACAAAAATAGACCCAAAAAGTAGAGTTATAATCAATAATACCATCATTTTGTTGAATCTGTATCCTTCAAGCATATCAAACAAATTATCACACTTCGGTTAAAGCAGACTGAACATTTTATAAAAAGTTTTACCGGTCACGATAAATAAATCGGTAAAGTAAGTTTGGGAGAACGATCATCTCAAACAGTGTTCCAATACAAAAAAACACATCATGGAAAGGGGGAACTTTCTGAATTGTTTAAATCCTTATAGAAGATATATCTGGGCTCGAAATAATATGAGATACTGCTGACATATTTCCTCATAATATATCCTTTGCCCGATATATTTAAATATTTGCTTTTCATTCCTTGTCTCGGATGAGTACTAGAAAAGGCCAATTGGAGGAAGTGAATAAACCTATTTCAACAGAAGTAAACAAGTCCTCTTTTAAGATCGATACGAGAAGAGAGAAGGTCTTTTTTGAAGGAGAATGGATAGATCCTAAAGAAGATGAAGAAACGCTTTATGAGATATTGGAATCGAAAAAGGACGAGATAGACAGACTTAAAAATTCTTTTTTGAAAGAGTTCCAAAAAACTTCGATAAATGATGATAAAACTCGAGATGCAGCTAAAAAGATAGGCGAATTATCCACTTATATAAAAGAACTCGAGAACCTCCTGAGCAAATAGATCTTTTTTATTCTTTGAAACTTTAAAAGAAAGTGTTTTTATAGTTCAATATTATATTCACTATGGTGACGAGTATATGAGCAATGAGGACCGGGAGGATTTCGATTGGGAAGAGAACTGGGAAGAGGATTTTGAGGAAGAAAGGATAACCTATAAAAGAACTGGTTCGAGGTGGGAGTGGAAAACATTACTTTCGATCATATCAGGATTCAGTTGGTTGATATTCCTTGTGATATGGCTCTTCTTCTACGCCTCTGACTACGAAGTATATCAAAATTTAGCGGTGATACTACTGTCGATCTTCTTGGTTTTCCTTATAAACGGTGTGACCTGGAAGTCTTTCGATAGAAGACACAAATTAAGGTCCATCGCTTCGATAATATTCGGTTTGATATGGTTCGGCTTCATAATATATTGGTTGTTCTACCATGCTTCCGACTTCTCATTCCTTGAAAACATCGGTGTGTTCATCTTATCTCTGCTGATCCTCGGTGCTTTGAATTCAGTACTCTGGATACCCGGTAGATCTGGTATCAGCTGGAGAGCTGCTGTATCAGCTGTAACAGGTATCGGATGGGTAGCATTCCTTATCTTGTGGTTCTGGTTCTACAGGACTGATTACACGGTATACCAGAATATAGCTATATTCATAGTATCTATCCTTGTTATAGCAGGTATAAACGTCGCTGTATGGGTTCCTTATGGACTGAGAAAAGCTAGGAGATACATGTGATCAAAACAAAAGTATTTAACTGCAGAACGATATAAAATATATCTATGGGAGAAGAACCTGATAAATTTAAAAATAAAATGGACATGACTTACGAACAGTTCTACCGTGCTCTTTTTGGTATGATGATAGATGTTTATCGACTTTTGGAAGATGAGGTCGGGAAAGAAGAGGCATTGGATAGGATATCTGAGTTATCTGGTGAGAAGACCAAGGAGAGTTTGAGAAGATCCTTAGAGGATGAGGAGATAGATGATCTTGAAGATTTTACGAAAGTTTACAAAAAACAGCTGGAATCTGATCTCTTCAAAAACACTCTCTCCTACGAGATAAAAGAAGAATCAGATGAGATCTTTAAATTTGATGTTGACAGATGTATCAGAGCAGAGATCTTCAAGGAATTCGATGGCCAAGATGTAGGTTACGAAGTCGCATGTCAGCCTGATCTCGAGGTACTCTCTGTATTCCATCCAGCACTAAAATTGAAGAGAACAAAAACCCTGATGGAAGGAGATGACTGCTGTAACTTTGAATATACTTGGGAAGAGTGATTTCTTTTTCAATCTATCATAAATATATAATACCTGTATACTAATTCCTTTTAAAGGTAAATAAATGAAAGTATTAGCAGTGATAGGTAGTCCAAGAAAGGGAAATTCGTACGAGTTGACCCAGAGGATAGAAGAGAGATTGAAAAGACATGATGATATAGATCTT
The DNA here is from genome assembly GCA_964433785.1 of uncultured Thermoplasmata archaeon. Classification (GTDB taxonomy): domain Archaea; phylum Thermoplasmatota; class Thermoplasmata; order Halarchaeoplasmatales; family Halarchaeoplasmataceae; genus CAYSTL01. Next base: position 3,705 of record CAYSTL010000073.1, on the reverse strand, counting down.
GAATACCTGTTCCTTAAAGACTATGAATTAGGGAACTGTACAGGCTGTCATGCCTGCGTTATGTATGGAAAGGAAAAGTGTCCTTTGAACGATGATAGAGATCTTATAGAGAAGGAGATGTTAAAATCCGATGGAGTGATATTCGTTTCACCGATATACAACTTCCACATCACTGCTCTGATGAAGAACTTCGTAGATCATTTCACGTATGCGGTCCACAGACCTAGATTTTTCGGTAAAAAGGCAATGGTGTTCATCCAAAGAGGTGGGATGTTCAAAGATGCTATCAAATACATGAAAAAAGTGGTCCATGCATGGGGTTTCGAAGTGGTATCCACACTCGGTATTCCCGATATCGATCCTTTGACAGAAAAATACAAGAAGAAATCGATGAAAAAATTGGACAAAGCTGCCGATGATTTTTTCAACGGTTTGAAAAAAGATAAACTACCATCTCCTTCGATCTATGATCTAGTCTGGTTCAATATATGGAAGATCAATGCAGAAGTGAACAAAGAGGACATACCGGCTGATTATGAATACTGGGCAAAATATGGTTGGTTCGATATGGAGTACTACTATGAGGTTAGAATAAATCCTATTAAAAAAGCAGTTGCATTTATCGGAACTTTTTTTGCTAATAGATTCATGAAAAGGGTCTTCAAAGGATATTGAAAAAATCTCCTTAAAATATATA
>CAYSTL010000073.1:0-2908 GCA_964433785.1 uncultured Thermoplasmata archaeon | reverse complement strand
AGATTCATGAAAAGGGTCTTCAAAGGATATTGAAAAAATCTCCTTAAAATATATATTTACTAAAAACTCTAAAAAAGATTATATATCTTTATTTACATTCAAAGTATTTCATGGAATACAAAAAGTATGGAGATAATTTAGAGTTAGTAGCTATCGAATTCAGTCCTACTGAGAAGATATACGGTGAAGCTGGGGCTATGGTCTACATGTCCGGGAACGTTCAGATGAACGCAAAGGCGAGAGGGGGATTCATGAAGAGTTTGAAGAGAAAATTTACAGGTGAATCATTCTTTGTTACTGACTTTTCAGTAACTGGAGGGAGAGGTATCGTTGCATTCGCCGGGAATGCACCTGGAAGGATCAAACCATTCGAGATAACTGCTGGGAAGGAATACTACTGTCAAAAAGATAGTTTTCTTTGCGCTGAAGAAGGTGTCGATCTTGATATGGCATTCCAAAGAAAATTATCTGGAGGTCTATTCGGGGGAGAAGGTTTCATAATCCAAAGATTATCGGGTAACGGTACAGCCTTCATCCATGCAACAGGTGATATCATAGAGCGAAACCTGAAAGAAGGTGAGGAGCTAAAAGTATCGACTGGGAAAGCGGTGGCCTGGGAAGGCAGTGTTGATTTCGATATCCAGAGGACTGGTAACGTTAGGAGCATGCTATTCTCCGGTGAAGGTCTGTTCGTAACTACTCTTAAGGGTCCCGGGAAGATATGGCTGCAGAGCATGACATTACCTCAACTGGCAGCAAGCCTCGCACCCTATATGCCCAGCCAAGATAGTTCGGGGAATCAAGGGATGTTAGGAAACATAAGTTTCGGATAGCTGGTATCTATATACGGGTAAATATGATAAGTATCAGCTAAAGGTCAGCTTAAGCTCCGTCAATTAGCTCTAAACTATAACCTTTTAAACTATCAATCAAATATAGATTGCTTGGAGAGCGTTAATCATGGCAAAACCGATGGTATTTGAGACAGACCTATTATTGGAAAAAACAGAGGGTGGAAGATGTTTGAAAGTCGATCTTAAAGGAGTTCAATTGATCATACCCGTCGAGAATGTGAAGAGGTTACTGAGTGATGAAATCGTTAATACATCTATCAGTATATCTACAGGAGAGATAAGCAGAGATCAGGAACTTTTCGTTTCATCGAAGGTCAAGTATCCTGATGAGGATTGAAAAGATCTAATTTATTAACTAAAAATTTTTATCAAATAACTGTATTCCTCTCTCAGTGAATCGCTATGACGAATAAAACCGATTTAAGATCTGTTCTCAAAGAAGAGGGTACCTGGAAAGGAGAATTCATGAATTACCTAAAAAAACATCCAGTTACAGGTGAAGAAGGTATCGTTCAAAAAGGTAGATGGGTCATGGAGATAAAGGTCGAAGATGATGGGATCAATATGAAGAACAAATTCTTCGATCAGGAAGGAAAGCAGAGCGACTATGAAGGCTCCATGAAGATCAGATTCGAAGATGACAAAGTGAAACAGATCGGTAACACTGAAGTCGATCCTAACACTGGTAACGAGATAAAAGATTACGATTTTGAAGGATATATCACAGAGGACCACATGTTCATCAAAGAAGAGTATGTAGAGATCGAAGATGAGAGCGAAACACACAGACGTAACAGTTTACACTATCATCTGATAGATGAGGATGAGATGATGCATACCTCTGATGTATATATCGATGGAGAACTGCTCGTGTTCGGCGGGAACATGTTCAAAAAAGAACAGTAGATTTAATTTATGTGAAAAATCGATCGTTCCTAAATCACTATCTTTGAGTATGTCTCAAAAAATCTTTTAACTCTCTAAATGGATTGTAATTATCACAACATGCAAAACATGGATATGAAAAAAATTTTGATCACATCGGCTCTGATAATCTTAGTTCTATTTCCATCTCCTTTCATCATATCCGAGAACTATCAAAGATTGCAGGATCCACCGATAGATCCTCAATCTATAGAGAACACAACAGATATCCCCGATAAACCACAAGAGATCGAAAGATGGGTCGAGAATAATACGAAATATCAGTACGATTTTAAAACATATGGTTCGGTCTGGTACATACCAAAGCCTGGCCAAACCTTGGAAAAAGGAAAGGGAGACTGCAAGGCCCGGGCCATCCTTTTGGCATCTATTTTTGAAAAGAAAGGTATCGATTATGAATTACACGTATCCATGTTTCACTGGTGGGTTTCATACGAGGACAACAACGGGACTTGGTCTGAAGATAGATCCACTTCTTTGAAGAAAGGTGATGAATGGACGATGCCTGACCTGGGCAGAACTATAGAAAAGATGTGGTCTGTGAAGGAGGAGTATTACAAGATGATCTGGGGTTCTATGCCCAACTTAAGACAACTTTTCTTATTGACCTCTCTAGCATATATCTGGATCCCCACAAGATTTTACCATGAAGGATTGAAAAATATGATAGAATACAGGAAAGATCTAAAGAGGTCTTTCTTAAAATTCGGTTCTTTTTTGAAGGAAAAGGTTCAATCTTTGATCAACAGATAGAAAGAAAGTAAAAAGGATTTTTTATAGCCTCCTTCCTAGATAGTCTTCCAGTATCTGGAAAGCCCTTATCTTCTGGCTTATATCAGTGCTTCCGTGACCTTCTTCGCTCAATTCTTCGTACTCGAAGTCTTCGTCTACTTCCCAGTCCATATCTTCAAGACCTTCTTTGAATAGTCTAGCCTGTTCGATAGGACATCTTGGATCGTTGACTCCATGTATCATAAGTATGGGCCTTTTCATATTTTCTATGTGTTCGATAGGACTCCTGTCTCTCCACAGATCGTGATTTTCTTCAGGATCACCCATCTGTTCCTCGAGCATCGCTTGGAAGTGGGGCATGTCGCCTTCGTACAATT
>CAYSTL010000072.1:0-8503 GCA_964433785.1 uncultured Thermoplasmata archaeon | reverse complement strand
CGAAATATATTTGAAAAAGGATTAGATATATTTTTTTAGTAAATATTTAATATATGTATATTATTGAAGTCAAATAATGAGATATAAAAAAGCGATAACAGTTTTAGTCATACTGATAGCCGTATTATCGATTGCAGCAACATTAGCAGGAATATTATCAAGTCAAGGCCCCGGTGAGTACGAGTACGAATCGATACGAGGAGAAAATGTGACGATATATGGAAAAGGATTCTACAAGCATATGTCCGCTGATGTAGCTATCCAAGGTATATCTCAAGATTACGTCACATTGTTTGTGGGAATCCCTCTCTTATTATTATCTTTATTTTTAGCTCGAAAAGATATGTTGAAGGGCAAAATAATGTTATCCGGCACGATAGCATACTTTGCGGTCACTTATATTTTCTATCTGTGTATGGCTATGTTTAATGAACTCTTCTTGCTGTGGGTGGCAATAGCCTCCTTTAGTTTCTATGCTTTTCTATTGATGATATTATCATTTGGTCTAACTGACCTCAGATCATATTTTGGTTCAAAGACACCTGTAAAAAAAGTCGGTGTGTTTCTTATGATCACCGCATTTCTTATCGCTTTTCTCTGGTTGAGTGTTGTGGTCCCACCTTTACTGGATGGTTCGATATATCCTCCTGAACTGGAACACTATACCACCTTGATAGTCCAAGGATTAGATCTCGCAATACTACTTCCTGGTTCCTTCCTAGCTGGAATATTTTTCATCAAAAAAAGACCAATTGGTTACCTCATGGCACCCATTTTCAATGTTTTCCTTTGCATATTGATGGCTTCTCTGACAGCAAAGATCGTCGGGATGAGTTTCGTAGGTGTAGATCCCGGTCCAGCGATCGTGATAATACCTTTGATCGATGCAGTCGCTATCATGGTAGCCTATTTTACATTGAAAAGTATCGATGAAGAGAAATATGAGAAAAGAGATAAAGAATATCCGGAATTATGATAGTATTCATTATAGGAATTTAAATAAAAAATGGAAAGTTTTTTTGCCTATTTAAAGTAGGCTTTAACATCATCTTTGAACAGATATATCAGTATAATAATACTGACTATCGTTCCTATCGGGAAATTTAAAAGACCAAATACCGCTAGTATTATTGCGACAACACGGGCCCATCCTAAGCCCTTCAAAAGGCCATAGGCTATACCAAAATAGATCAGCATGATCACTGCTGATACACCCCAACATATCGCTGAAACTTCTACTGGAAATTCTACACCAGCTTGTTCAACTACATATGATATAGCTGGGATCATACTCAGCCAAAATAGTCCATGTAGTACGTAGAGAACAGCTAGGATGGTCACACCAGTGGGTCTTTTCTTCCCTCTGGAGGGTTCAGAGTATTCCATATCTAATTACTCTCCTTCGTAGATAATAGTAATTGGACCAAGATATATAAATTGTTTCATAAATTATCTTTATCGATATTGGATCATATACAATTGTAAAATTTATATCTGCCTGATCTAAATTGATAAGAGATGGACTGATCATCCACTCATATCTCTACGCCGAAATACGTCCTTATAAAGAACCCGATCACAAATGTCAGTACAGCTATGCCCAGACTTATGGAAGTCATCTCCAAGAAGCGACTCTTGAAATCAAGATCTTTAGCTACTGCAGTGTAAAATGTGAACAGGAATATCACTATCACTGCATTGACTATCATCCACCCTAATGAGAGATACACGTCCTGAGTGAGCATATAAGGGAAAATAAGGAACATCACCGTGATGAAATAAGCACCACCAGTGTAAATCGATGCTTTCTTCGGGTCCAAAAGACTCTCCTCAGATTTTCTGCCTAGATATTCAGAACCACCCATCGAAAGAGAGGCTGCTATCCCTGTTATCAAACCAGTCACGCCTATCAGTTGCGTGTTGTTAAGAACAAAAGTGAGTCCAGCTAAGGCTCCTGTTAGTTCGACCAGTGCATCGTTGAGGCCTCTAACAACAGCACCAACATAATTCAGTCTTTCCTCATCTATCATCTCGATGAGTTCATGTTCGTGCTCATCCTCGTCCTCCACTATCTTTTTTGCCTGAGGTATAGTTTTAGATATTTTCTCATATACGTCTTGAGCCTCTTCTTCACCTTTCTCCATCAGCTGTATACCGAAGGTTATACCAAATAACTTAGCGATGAGAAAATAGAACCATATCTTCAATCTGTTGGGTTTGACCTCCTCACCAGTATACTTCTTCCAAAAGTCGTAATGCTCTTTTTCTTCTTCACCTATCTTTCGTAGAGTTTCACTATTGTGTTCATCATCAGCACCCTCTGCCAACTTTGAATATATATGGTACTCAGTGATCTCATTCTTTTGAGATTGTATCAGTTTTTGCTTAGTTTCTGAGTCCAAGCTTTTAGAAGGCATCTGTGTATTTCATGTAACAGGCAGTATAAATTATTTTTTTATCTTGAGGATTTTGAGATAATCATTCGATTTATTAACCACCTTTCATTTACTCCCTGTATGCGAAATTTGCGTCCAAAAGATATCAACGTTATATTTTTCGATGTAGACAGTACCCTTTTCGATAAAAAGAAGGCACATGAAAAAGCTCTTCTAAGGATAAAGCAAAAACACGATATCTTTGATGGTATCGATGAATCCGAAATACTTGATGCTTTTGAAAGAGCCGACAAGGGATGTGTTGAAGATTTCGATAACGGAGTTCCGATGGATGAGATACGGTGGAAAAGGAGTGAACAATTGATTAAATCTATCAGGATACCAGAAAATTTTACTAGAAAGTTTCACAAAGAATTTCAAAGTATTTACCCATGTGTTGAAGTAGAGATAGAAGGAGCTGTAGAAACGGTCAAAACACTACATCAAGACTATGAATTAGGTATCATCACGAACAGCACCAAGGAGACACAGTTCAAGAAGCTAAATGCCCTAGATATTAAAGATTACTTCGATGAATTCGTCTTTTCTGAATCTGTAGGATCAAGAAAACCTGACGAAAAGATATTTCATACTGCAGTGAAGAGAGTGGATGAAGAACCGGGAAACTGCTTGTATGTCGGTGATTCCTTCAGAAGGGACGTGAAAGGTGCTAATAAGATAGGTATGCATACATGCTGGTTCAATAGAGGAGGAAAAAAGAAAATTGAGCAGGAGATCGCTGACCTAGAAATAACTGAACTGAAACAACTTTTAGATATCCTATGAGTTCTTTTTACATGATCAAACTTTTTTCACTCCACGTAACCTTCGACTAACATCCTTCCATTTACCTGTTTTGAATCTTATCAAGTTGACTATAGCCGGTATGAACATGTTTCCTAAAAGACCTATGAATATAGCAACGATACCAAAGTCAAGCAATATCCCGAATACATAAGATACCGGAAGCATCCAACAATACATCCCGATGAAGTTTCCATAGAAAGGCCATCTTGTATCACCAGCACCTCTAAGACCACCGCGCATTATCCTGTTAACAGCGTAACCTAAGACTCCTGCAGCGTTCACCCAGATGAACAAAGTACTCAACGAGATGACTTCTGCTTTATCAGCGAATATACCTGAAATAGGTCCTGCAAATATCGCTAATACTAGACCTATAGGAAGCATGAACGCGATCGACAACTTTAGAGTATCCCATCCGTAAAGTTCCGCTTTTCTCTCTTCATCACCACCCAATGACTGGCCGACCAGCGTACTAGCTGCTGTACCGAAACCCCATGCAGGCTGCATCGCTATCAACTGGACCCTTCTCCCAACTTGGAACGCTGCTACTGCACCGGTACCGAAGGAAGCCAATATCCATAAGAAAGGAAACCTCCCTAAAGTCCTAGCCATCCTCATACCCAAGAGGGGCAGAGAGATAGTGAATATCTTCTTAACCACGTCCGTGTTCCACTGCTCCCCACCAAGATTCAGCTTGATCTCATATCTATGTGATAAAAGCAAAATGAGGAGTATAGCTCCAACCAATAGATTTGTAATAGTTGTACCTAAGCCTGCCCCGAAGACTCCAAGTTCTGGAAACTTCCATACACCAAATATCAATAACCAGTTCAAGAATATGTTGACAGGAACTCCAAAAAATTGAACATACATGGGAGTTACAGTGTTACCCACCCCTGCAAAACCTCTTACAGCTACCATGGAAAAGAATCTGAAAAACAAACCTAACATCAGTATACGCAGGTATGATCCACCTAGCTTTACGACTTCTGGATCAGCCCCTAATACTGCGATCATCTCTTCGGCGTAAAAGAATGTAACTGCCATAAGAGGTATAGAAAGTATGAGTGCGATCCATACAGATTGTTTCAATGCAAAGTTAGCTTTATCATAATTTTCAGCACCATAATACTGAGATACTAAAGATATCGTACCACTTGAAACGGCTAGAGCCAGTGCGAATCCGATGAAGAAAAATTGAAAACCAAAACCTAATGCCGCGACCCCTGCAGCACCCATAGCTATACCGACCATCAAGAAATCAGTCAAACGTAAAGCTACACGGAGACCACCTGTGAATATCACCGGTAAAGCCAGATTGAAAGCATCAGTTCCTCTCTCTTGATCTAGAACGCCCATTTGAGAGAGTAACCTGGGGAATAATCCTGCTATCTTCTCTTTTGTTGTCTCTATTGAGGGGTCTTCAGACGACATCTTTTGACTCGCTTTAAATCGATACTCAGTTGATGAAATATTGAAGACTTTTAGTTTTTACCTTCTGAAAAAAGAGGATGAGCTATCAATCTTTATCTACCATCGCCCTCAAACCATTTTCCCATTCTTTTTTAAAATCTGTATAATCTCTCCCATCTTGTTTGAACTTCATATCTATTTCTGGACTTCCCCAATTCTCTATTATATCATTTCCTTCCAATATACTTTTAGCCAGCATGTAGGTTCCGTACGCAGAACCGTTCAACATCTTTGGTCTCTCTATCTCCTTTTCTGATATATCAGATATTATCTGTAAGAATTCACCGATCCTTGAAGCACCACCATCAGCCAACACACTATCGATCTTTACTTTTGATACCTTTTCAAGAGAATCAATGACTTCACCACACCTCATGGCTAGACCTGTTATCATGCCTGTCACCAGATCTTCCTTAGAAGTATCCATAGTCACGTTCATGATGGTCCCCTTGATACCTGGTTCTACGTAAGGGGTAGCAAGTCCAGAAAATGCTGGTATGAAGGTCAACTTACACTCTTTTTTATCGGAACACATCGAACCAATATCTGAGTATTCTTCGATAAGACCTACTTTCTTCAGCCAATCTATAGCAGAACCTGTCGAGTTCACGAAACCTTCCAACAGATAGAGTGTTCTATCTCCAGTGCTCAGTGCCACCATCGGATATATACCCTTATATCCAGGAAGTGGTTGATCTCCAACTATCATATCTATGAAGCTTCCAGTGCCATTAGTTATCTTCGTAGTACCTTTCTCTACACCACTCATGTACAGAGAAGCCTGCTGATCGGCTATGATTGTCAAAAGGGGTACATCGTAATCCTTTATCATACCAACTTCTTCATCATTATCTATGAAATCAGGTAAGATACTTTCTGGGATATCTACTATATCCAAAATATTGTCACTCCATTTCATATAGAACGGATCGAAAAGACCAGTAGCAGATGCATTTGTATAATCCGTTACATGTTTTCCTGTCAAGTTCCAAGCGACCCAGGTATCGATGGTGCCAAAGATAGCCCTATCTTCCTTTATTCCTTTTCTCACTTCTTTCACATTGTTCATCATCCAACGGAGATGCATCGAGGTGTGAGTGGTTCCAAAACTGACATAGCTGAGATTGGCGATGTATCCACCTCTTTCTGTTTTTTTGATCGATGGAATGACTTTAGCGATCTTGTTTACGATGTCACCCATGAACTTACCGAACTTCACCATAGATTTAGATGAGTACTCTTCGACCAAATCTTTCGTCCTTGTATCCTGCCAGGTGATCATATTGTAAAGAGGCTCTCCAGTCTCTTTATCCCAAACAACTGAGCTACTTCTTTGGTTGGTGATAGCTACTCCTGAAGATTTTCCTAATTTATCTTCCATATGATCCAACAGATCGTAAACTGCATCCATGACTTTGTTTGGATCCTGTTCAACCCAACCTGGCTTAGGATAGATAGGTTCTGTTTTTATCTCTTTATCTTCTAATAGTTCTCCATCCTCAGAAAACGCTAATCCTTTGATATTTGTAGTTCCAACATCTAAAACCAAAATATAATTCATTTATTTACACGCTCCATATCTCTTTCTGCTATCATAGAAACTGACGTATTCGCAACATCCTCGATAACGATTTCACCTTTCTTCACTGGTGCGTCCAGCACGAGCCCTGTAACCTCTTTCATAACATCATCGATCTTATCTATAGGTATACTGTCATCCGTCCTTACCGGAAGTCTTGGCCATCTAGCATCTCGGATCTTAACGGTTGTAGGTACCACCCTTTGAGGATTTTCAGCTTCCTGTTTACCGTATTCTTCACCAAGCTTACATTCATATCCTATGACAACTACTTCATCTTCTTCTATCTTCAACTTTAACCTACAACCCTTTGGACACCTGGTACACAGTACTTCTCGTTCTTCATCGGACATCTACAGTCACCTCGATATTGTTTTTTAGAATATCTCTTGGAATCTTTATCTCCTCGAGTGTAGATGGGCGAACATACCTTTTCTTGTAAGTCTTCAATACATCTCCATCAGACTTTATCATGATCTCTGGATTTTCCTTTTCTATGCCAGGTCTGAAGAATGCCGTGATATCTTCTTCTACATCATGATCGATGATCTGAGGTGTGATAGTTTGAACGTTATCTCCAGTCCTTAATTTGACAGGTGGATCCATCCTTCCTTCTGACTTACTCAGATATCTATCTACACCATCTGCAGCTATATATGATGATTTGACGGCATCATCAACGTAATCGAATATCTGTATTAGATTACCAACTGAGAAAACCCCATCAACTGTTGTTTCAAAATACTCGTTAACAACTGGTCCTTTTGTTTTATCGTCGATATCAGCACCTAATTCATCCAATTTTTCAGAGTATGGTATTAGACCAACAGATAGTATCACAGAATCACAGTCATATCTCTCTTCCGTTCCTTCTATCATGTTCCAGTTCTCATCGACCTTCACCAGTTCGACTCCTTCAACCTTCTTATCTCCAAATATCTGCTTCACTGTTGTCCTTGGTCTGTAAGGTATATCGAAGTCAAGTACACACTGCTGAGCGTTCCTGGGAAGTCCAGCGAAGAACTCCTCTGGATATGCCATCGTTATCGAGTCTACACCCTCTAGATAGAGATGTCTCGCAACTATCATACCGACATCTCCTCCACCGACTATCAGCACATCTTTTCCCGGTAATATACCATACATGTTGACGAGCCTTTGAACAGTTCCAGCAGTGTAAACACCTGCAGGCCTAGTTCCACCTATCTCGATCTCGAACCTATTTCTTTCTCTACACCCTATAGCATAAACGAGAGCCTTAGATTTTAACTTTTTAACTCCTTCAGGAGTCACAGTTTCGATCTCGAAATGATTTGATCTTTTATCAACCGATTTAACGTAAGTTTCAAGCTGTACATCGACTCCCGCTCTATCCACACGATCGATAAAGATATCTGCAAATTCAGGTCCAGATAATGATTCATCGAACAGTATAGTACCGAAACCTTCGTGTATGCACTGTTGGAGCAGACCTCCTAATTCATCGTTCCTCTCTAGGATAGTTACATCATAACCTTTCTCACCGAGTTCAGAAGCCGCAGCCAAACCAGAAGGTCCTCCACCTATGACGATGACATCCTTCATCCTTCCTCACCCCTTACTATACCATCGAAGAAATTGCTTTCATCCCACTCCTTTTTCACTTCATTGAGTGGGATATCCAGCTCTTTAGAGATGATCTCAGCTATCCTCAACAAACAGTAACTCTCCTGACATTCTCCCATCCCTGCTCTTGTCCTTCTTTTAATAGCGTCGAAGCTCCTAGCTCCCCTGTTTATGGCTTCCACGATCTCAGCTTCAGATACCATCTCGCAGGTGCAGACTATGTTCCCCCATCTTTCATCTTCCTCTATCTTTCTTTTGAGTTCATCCTCGTTCATCTCAGCAGCTCTATCGATAGATCTTCTTTTTCCATCGAAATCTTCGTCCTTTTCCAATTTCACAACCATTTTCTTTAACTGTTCTATCGCATAATCAGCGACTGCTGGTGCAGAAGCAACCCCAGGAGATTGAATTCCAGCTACATGTAAAAAATTCTTGACCCATTTAGCCGGTCTGATGATGAAATCTTCAGTGAAGGATGCAGCCCTAACACCTGCGAAATATCTGATGAAGTCATCCTTTGGAAAATCAGGCATAATTGTAGAATACCTTTCCTTAATCTCTTCGATCTTTTCCTTCTCTACAGAAGTATCATCCTTTTCCTCGA
>CAYSTL010000071.1:0-8713 GCA_964433785.1 uncultured Thermoplasmata archaeon | reverse complement strand
TAGGAGAAGGAAACTACTGGACAGATTATGAAGGCACTGATTCAGATGGTGATGGGATAGGAGATACACCTTACAATATAAACGGTCAATCTCAGAGTAAAGATGAATATCCACTGATAGATCCGTGGAGAGAAGATAAAACAGACCCTGTTGCTGATGCTGGTGACAATAAGACAGTTGGAGTTGGTGAAGAATTTACACTCGATGGTTCTGGTTCTACTGATAATGTAGATATCGTCAGTTACGAATGGAACCTCGGTGGCGGTGTCACTGAAACCGGTGAGAAGATAACCTATTCATACGATGAAGTGGGGGAATATGATGTAACGTTGACCGTGACTGACCAGGCAGGTAATACCGATAACGATACAGTTAGGATCGAAGTTGTTAAAGGAGAACTGGTGGTCGATGATCTCGAAGTACCCGATAGTGCAGTTGTAGGAAAAGAAGTGACTATAACAGCACAGGTAGAGAACACTGGCGGAGCTGATCTAGAAGATCATATATACATCGATGGTGAACCTGTTAAATCATTCGTACTCCAGGCTGGAGAATCTAAAGATGTGATATTGGACTATGTATTCGATTCTACTGGTTCTTACACAGTTTCAGTCGGGGATGTAGAATCTACAGTGACGATAACTGAGATGTTGGTGATTGAAGACGCGAGTCTAGACAAAGAAACAGTGATGAAAGGTGGTATGGTCACCATCACAGCTCATATCACTAACAACGATGATTCTATGAACGAAGTTGATATCACGATCGATGGAAGTAAAGTCCATACATGGGAAGTTGGTTCTGGAGCGAGCAGTGAAGCATTCATATACGAGCATACCTTCGATGAGAGCGGTTCATTTGAAGTGATGGTTGGAGATGAGTATGCAGGTGAAGTTGAGGTCAAAGAACCGGGAGATCCTATAGCTGATGCTGGTGAAGACAAGACAGTGAAGGTGGATCAGGAGTTTTCTTTAGATGCTTCTGGTTCTTCAGATGATGAGGAGATAACCAGTTATGAATGGGACCTCGGTGATGGAAAGACCGAATCCGGTGAGATAATTTCTTACAGCTATGGAGAAGAAGGAACCTATACTGTTGAATTGACGATCATGGATGGATCCGGTAACACCGATTCAGATACGATAAAGATCACAGTCGAAAAGCCAGGGGACAGCGGTGGTTCAGGTAGTGATGACAGTGGTATGTCTATGATGACGATAGGAGCGATAGTAATTGTCATTGTTATTATAACAGTTATAGGGGTTTTTCTATATCAGAAAGACTAAAAAAAAACAATTTTATTTTTTTATATATTTAATCATTCGAAATTTTAAGATAAAAAATAAAATTACCTGCTCTATTAATATTTAAGCAATATTGATATTCTATATCAAATCTTTTATACTCAATCAACATACATATATAGAACCCATATATATGGAGACAAAAAGATGAAGATATTGATAGTCGATGATGATAGGGACTTATTAAATCAGGCTAAGATATATCTTGAAACTAAGAATGATGATTTTGACATCCATAAAGCTATGATGGCTGATAAGGCTCTAGAGAAACTGGATGAGGAAGATTATGATGTTATCGTATCTGATTATCAGATGCCTAAAATGGATGGTTTAGAATTTTTAGAAATTTTAAGGGAAGAGAGAGATAGTGATATACCTTTCATCATTTTCACTGGAAGGGGAAGAGAAAAGGTGGCCATCGAAGCACTGAATCTTGGAGCTGATAGATACATACAAAAGGGTGGAAAAGCTAGGAGCCAGTATGGTATATTAGCTGATGCTATAAGACAAGAATATGAAATGTATGATAAAGAGATACAGTTAAGAAAGTCTGAAAGAGAAAAGAGGAACATCTTGAACAGTACTTCAGAACTTGTGGCTTTCCAGGATAAAGATCATAAGATCATCTGGGCCAATAAAGCTGCTGGTGAATCCGTTGGAAAAAGCTCAGAAGAACTTGAAGGTTTGAAATGCTATGAAATATGGAATGATAAAGATGAGCCATGTGAAAATTGTCCAGTTGAAAAAGCAATTAAAACCGATGAATTAGAAAGAGGAGATATGCGAACCAAAGATGGACGATATTGGTCGATAGTTGCCAATCCAGTAAAAGATAAGGAAGGTGATGTAGAAGGTATAGTAAAAGTTTGTTTAGATCTCACCAAAAGGAAGGAAGCAGAAGATAAGATGCAGGAGAGGATAAAAAGAGACGAAAGACTGTTTGAAAATCTAGGAGACGCAGTTTTTGTAGTTAGAGTTGGAGATGAGGATCACGGTGAAATATTGAAGGTTAATTCTACTGCTGTAGAACAGACCGGATGGGAAGAAGATGAACTTCTCGGTAGAGATATCCATGAAGCAATAGTAAAGGATCCTGAAAAACTGAGTGCCAAAAATGTAGGTAAAAAGTTAGAGAATGACGAGAGTGTTTCTGTAACTTTGAAAAGAGAAAGAAAAGATGGATCAACATATTGGGCTGAAGAGATCATAGTTCCATTCAATTTTGAAGGTAATAAAGCAGCTCTGGTCGTTTCAAGAGATATCACTGAAAGACGTGAGACGAAACAACGATTAGAGATGGCTATTGGAGGTTCAGAACTCGGTATTTGGGATTGGAATATAAAAAATGATAAAATAGAGATCAACGAAAAATGGGCAAATACGATGGGATATGATATCGAGGAGGTAGGCAAAGATATTAGTTTTTGGAAAGAACACGTTCATCCAGATGACCTACAGAATGCATATGAAAAATTAGAGAAACATCTTGAAGGTGAGACTGAGAACTTTGAAGCTGAATATAGAATCCAAACTAAAGATGGAAGTTGGAGATGGATAAAGGACATAGGAAAGGTAGTTGAAAAAGATAAAGGTGGTGAACCAAACAGGATTGTTGGAGTACAACAAGATATAACAGAAAGTAAAAAAGCAGAAAAAAATTTGAGGGATAGTGAAAGAAAACTTAAAGAACTGCATGAAGTAGCCACAAAGATAGAAAATGCAGAAAAGGAAGATGAGATATGTAAAATAGCGGTCGATGCTGCTGAGAACGTTTTAGATTTCTATGTGTGCAGTATAGTGTTCATAGATGAAAACGGGAAACGTGTTATAAAAGCTGCTTCTAAAGATGTATCAAGCGATTATTACAGGAAGGTTAGTCCAGATGAAGAAACATTGGTCGCTAGAACTTTTTATGATAACACGAGTTATCTTGTAGCGGATGTTAAGAAGCATAAATACGCTAAACCTGCTAAGGAAAAGTACAGATCAGCTATAAGTGTCCCTATAGAAAACAAAGGTGTTTTCCAGGCTATATCTCCTGGTGTTGATGATTTTGATGAAAGAGACTTGGAGATGGCTGAACTTTTGATAGACCATGTGACAGAGGCTTTAGAGCGTAAGGAGATGAGGGATAGAGAGGAATTCCTGCATTCACTGTTAAGACACGATGTGAGGAATAAATCCTCGCTTGCAGATGGTTATCTTGAACTTATAGAAGAGAACGAACTTCCAGATGAAGTCGAGGGTTATCTTAAGAAGGCTAGAGATGAAATAGGTAAAAATTTGGATATCATAGATAAGATAAGAAAGTTAAGGGAAATCGAAGAAGAGGGTGATATCAGTGAGATAAATCTTCAGAAAGTGATAGATGATGTTCTATCAAAATACGAGAGTCAAGCTGAAGAAAAGGGTATAGAAATAAAGAAAGAAGAATGTGATTTTTTGGTGGAAGGAGGAAGTCTACTCGAAGAGTTGTTCTCAAATCTGATAGAGAACTCTATAAAACATTCTAGTTGTGATGAGATAAAGATCACGCCCAAAAAGATAGATGGTAGATGTGTAGTCACGATAGAGGATGATGGGAAAGGCATAAGTGAAAAAGAAAAAATATTTGAAAAAGGGTACAAAAAAGGTGATAATGCTGGTACGGGGTTAGGAATGTATATCGTCAAAGAGATAGTCGGAAATTATAACGGGTCTATTGAGGTTGAGGATGTAGAATCAGGAGGTTCTAGATTTATAATATACCTTAATAAGTGTTAAAATTATTTATATCATGCATTAATAGTAATCTTATATGGTAAGGTTATCGGATAAAAGGACATATTATTATCCCTTGTTAATATTATTAGCTATTGTAATATTGTATATCTTTAACATCTATAATTATCTCTTTTATCATTCATTGATAGAGATATTTAGCATATTGGTTTCATTCACAATATTCATTGTAGCTTACAATTCACGTAAATACATAAAGAACAACTTTTTCATCTTGATCGGGGTAGGTTACCTATTCATCGGTATAATAGATCTGATTCATACTCTAGCATACAAAGGCATGGGAGTTTTTTCTGGATATGGAGCCAATCTACCTACACAGCTCTGGATCTCCGCTAGGATCCTCGAAGCCTCTACGTTTTTTGTGGGATTTTTGTTGATGTCTTATGATAGAAAGATAGAATTTAAAAAGATATTTGCGGGATATTTGACTATATTTGTTTTATTAATCATATCTATATTCTACATCCCTGTGTTTCCTGATTGTTACGTTGAAGGAAGTGGCTTAACACCGTTCAAAAAGGTCAGTGAATACCTTATCGCGGTCATATTGGTAATTGCGTTATTTCTTCTATATAAAAACAGGGAAAAATTATCTAGATACCTGTACTTGCTCCTCTCAGTTTCGATAATATTTACTATATTATCAGAAATATCCTTTACATTCTACGTTAGTGTGTATGATTTCTCCAACATGGTTGGACACATATTCAAACTCTTATCCTTTATACTGATATATGAATCTCTTATTTCTACCGGAATAAGACAGCCATTCAGTGTTCTTTTCAAAGAGATCAGAGATAAGGAAAAGAAGCTGGAAGAAGATCTTGAAAGGATAAAAAAGGATGAGGAAAGGATAGAAGAATTGAAAGAAGAGTACGAACTTATATTTAATAATACACAGGACGCTATGTTCCTTGTTGAGGTCGATAATGAAAATTTCAGGTATCTTAGGTTGAATTCAGCACATGAAAGGATGACAGGTTTAAGTACTTCAGAAGTTAAAGGTAAAACTCCAAAAGAGATAACTGATGACGAGACTGGAGGTAAAGTGATCGAGAGATACAAAGAGTGTGTAGAAAAGAGAGAAGCGATAAGCTATGAAGAGGAACTTGAACTACCATCAAGTAAGAAATACTGGAGTACGAAGTTGACTCCTGTTAAGATGGATGGTGAAGTTAAGTTGATAGTAGGTTCATCTAGAGATATTACAGAAAGAAAAAAGATCGAGGAGCGGGATAAATTCTTACATTCTTTACTAAGACACGATTTGAAAAATAAACTTATGATAGCAGATGGTTATCTAGAGCTTCTTGAAGAAGCTGAACTTGGTGGAGAGTATGACGAATATGTAGATAATACCATCGATGTTTTTGAACAGTGCATGGATATAATTAAGAAGGTCAGAGAATTGAGAGAAGCACAGGAAGAGGAGATACAAGATGTTGATATCGAGAGTTATTTGGAAGATGTAGTAGAGGAGAACAGGAATAAAGCCGATGAAGAAGGTATCGATTTAATATATGAGAGTGGAACTGGTTGTAGAGTCAAAGGAGGGGACCTTTTGAAAACAGTATTTACAAACTTAATAGAAAATGCGATCAAGCATGGAAATTGCTCTAACATAAAGATAATTAATAAACAGATAAACGATGATTGTGTGATAACTATAGAAGACGATGGGAGAGGAATAGAAGATAAAGAGGATATATTTGAGAAAGGATATAAAGAGGGAGAAAATGCTGGAACTGGATTGGGTTTGTACTTAGTGAAAGAGATTATTGAAAACTATGGTGGAAGTTTAGAGGTCGATGATTCAGAGTTAGGCGGTGCTAGGTTCGAAATAAGGTTGAAGAAGGCATGTTGATACAACTTAAAAAGAAAAAAAGGGAGGGAGGGTGAGTATCGTGATCTATCATTATTTAATTCCATATTTGTAAGGATGTTTATAGATTTAATTCACAAAATATAAATATCCTTTTTATAGAAGACCATTTTATGATGATTTCTTGATTCATAATCTGTATTAAAATATTGACTAGTTTGTTTCGTTAAATTTTAATGTTAAAAACGTATTATAAAATATTGTTGGGAATATTTGAAAGAAAATCGATAAAGGTTTTGAATTGGAAAGGATCCTGGAAAATTGTGGATGTGTATGATCGAAGTGATAAAGGTGGAAGATGATACAAAGATATCCAAGGAGATGTTAACGTGGTAGTCGAGGAGTTGGAAGTAGTTCTGCTCCTGCTGGGTATATTTGTTCTAGTGTTCATAATTGCTAACAAGAGGTTGATCAATGAACTACCACATTCATCTATGTTGATATCTGCATTCATTTTGTTCTTGTTAAGCTGGATCTTTACGAATCTTGAGAGTTTCTTTCTAAAAGATATTTTTAATATACTTGAACATGGAGTCCAGCTTGTAGGGGCTGTGTTTATAACTGCCTGGTCCTGGAAGATATTTGTATCGGAGGGTGAAGATGCATCACATAGTCACGATTAATCTATTCATATCTGCAGTAGCACTGATAGCTTTTATCGTGCTGGCTCTGAGATGGGAAAAGGCATTTCGAAGGGACACAAAATGGGTTTTTATCTTTCTGATCGTATTAATCGTGATTCACGGATTAATAAATGTTTTAGAGTGGTCGGGTATAGCACCCTGGATAGATCAACTCGGTGATCTTATTGAGACTTTAGAACCTCTGATGTGGGTTTTCTTCTTCTATGTATTTTTGAAAGAAGTTGATGAAAGGAGGATAAGGGAAAGCGAGAAAAGATATAGAGAATTATTTGAAAGCTTGAAAACAGCCATCGTAGTACACGGTCCTGACGGTGATATATTATCAGCAAATCCTTCTGCTGAAGATGCTCTTGGGATGGAAGAAAAAGAATTGAAGAGACAGGGTTTGGATGATTGGATAGGAACATTTTATAACGAAAACAAAGTACCTATGGATCTGGATGATTTTCCGGTCTCTAAAGTTTTTGATTCTAAAGAATCTTATGAAGGAAAGATGATCGGTGTAACATTGGAAGGAAAAAAAGAATTAAAATGGTATGCCATAAGTGCGGTACCTTTCTTTAATGATGAGGGTGAGATCGAGAAGGTTATAACTTCCTTCGATGAGGTTACAGAGGCAAAGAAAGCTGAGGAGCGAAAGAACTTCCTAAATACAATGATACGACAGGATCTAGGAAGCAAGTACAATACGATAAGAGGATACCTGGAACTATTGAAGGATGGTGATCTGTCAAAAGAACAAAAAGATTATCTAGAAAAGGCCCTGGAAAGTAGTAAGGAAGTAGATGAAATACTACAACTTGCTAAAGAGTTAAACGAGATCGAGGAAAGTTACTGGTCCACTGAAGTCAACATCAAAAAGGTTATCAAACACGCTTTGAAAGATATATCTGATCTTATGGAAAAAGAGGAAGTAGATCTGGAAGAAAATTACCCTGAGAAAGATCTGAAGGTTAACAGTAACTATTCCTTGAGAAAATTCCTGATGTATCTGATGAAGACACGTATTCAGATCTCTGAATGTGATATGATAAAGATAGAGGTAGAGGAATTATACAGCCTGGTAAGAGTAGTTATCGAAGATAATGGTCAAAAACTTCCACAGGAGATCAAAGATATATTTTCAGGAAAGATATACGAAGGTGAAACAAGCGGTGCAGGTGGAGTGATCTACTACATGATAAAAGAGATAGCTGAGTACAACGATGCTAAAATAGAGGTCGATGATTCTAAGTTAGGTGGACAAAGATTTGTGATCGACCTAGAAAAGAATCCTTAGGATAATTGATAAAAAGATAAATATAAAGCCAAGATACTTTTAAACAAAATAAGGGGGTAGAATAATGGATAAACAGGATCTGATGAAATCAGCTGGAAAAATTGAGCCACCATCTGATGAAGCTGCTGATGAGTTCTCATCTAAAAAAGAAGAAATAGCCTTGAAGCAGAAGAAAAAGATGAAAGAACGGGATGATCTGGAAGAACTGATAGGTGATGGTAATTTATCGATGCTGGAAGACAATTTAGAGAATATGGTCGATTTTTTTGATTCTATATTCATAAATTACGATCCAAAAGTGTTGGTCGATAATGTCCATTGGGTATTCAGAACGTATCGTTCACATGGTTTTAGACCTGAATTCTGGCTAGTGAACTTGAATACGTTTGTGGATATAATAGACGAATACCTATCTGAAGAGAGTTTTAAAGAGCTAGATAAGGTATTACAGTGGATGATAGATCATGTAGATGAATTCATAGAGTTGACGGAAGGATATCAGAAAGGTGAGGTCAGATGATAGATGAAGAAACGTATGAAAGATACCTAGATGATCTTTTGGATGGTGATAAGCAAAAATGTATCGAGATCGTGAACTCTCTGATGGATGAGGGAGTTGGGATCAAAGATATCTACATCCATTTGATACAGCCCTCTATGTACGATGTGGGAGAGTTGTGGGAAAAAGGTGAGATATCTGTAGCTGATGAACATCTTGCAACGTCGATCACGGATAGGTTATTGACGATCATATATCCTAGGATATTTTCAGGAAAAAAGAAAGGGAAATCAGCTGTCGTTGCATGTGTTGCCAATGAAT
>CAYSTL010000070.1:0-8736 GCA_964433785.1 uncultured Thermoplasmata archaeon | reverse complement strand
GAATAGCAGTAGTTCTAGAGGATAAATGCCAGCCGAAAAGATGCAGTTACGAATGTATCAGTTACTGCCCTAGAGTGAGAACTGGTGACGAGACCATAACCAAAACAGAAGATGGTATCAAGATCTCAGAAGAATTGTGTTCTGGGTGCGGTATCTGTGTAGATAAGTGTCCATTCGACGCTATAAAGATAATCAATCTACCAGAGGAATTGGACACAGATCTTATACATCAATTCGGAGAAAACAGTTTTCGTTTATACAGGTTACCGGTACCTGAAGAGGGTCAGGTCATTGGTCTTTTAGGCGCAAACGGTATAGGTAAAACTACTGCTATAAGGATACTTTCCGGAGATATCATACCGAATCTAGGAAAATATCAAGAAGATGTTTCCTGGGAACACGTTCTAGATAAATATTCTGGAACCGCTCTAGGTGACTACTTCTCAGCTTTAAATGAGGAGGAGTATGTAACTTCTTTGAAACCACAGTACGTAGACAACATCCCAGCCCATTTTTCAGGCACAGTTGAAGACCTGCTATCTAGAGTAGGAGACGACTACATGAGATGGGTTGAAACCCTGAACATCGAAAACACTCTAGATTCTAGCGTAAAGAAGCTTTCAGGTGGAGAACTTCAAAGAGTCGCTATCGCAGCATCATCAACAAAAGAAGCTGATATTTACTTCTACGACGAACCGTCTTCTTACTTGGACATAAAGCAGAGACTGAACGTAGCGAAAGCTATCCGTGAGAAGAGTAAGGATAGTCAGGTTATGGTAATCGAACACGATCTAGCAGTTTTAGATTTCTTAGCAGATAATATACACATCCTATACGGTTCTAGAGGAGCGTACGGTGTTGTTACACATCCTAAAGGTGTAAGGAAAGCTATAAACACATACCTTCACGGATTCTTACAGGAAGAGAACATAAGGTTCAGAAACACAGATATCGAGTTCGAAAAACACGCTCCAAGAGCAGAATGGCATTCCAACCCACTCATAGAATATGATAGACTTGTAAAAGAGTGGGATTCGTTCAAGTTGGAAACAGAAAAAGGAGAGATACCTGAAGGTGAAGTGGTCGGAGTAGTTGGACCGAACGCTACAGGTAAGACAACTTTCGTCAAGATGTTGGCCGATGTGATAGAACCGACCGAAGGGAACATCGAAAAGAAGATAAACGTAAGCTACAAGCCTCAGTATATCAAAGCAGATTACAGAGGTAGAGTGATGGACCTTTACAATACTGAGATCAGCGATACCTTCCACTCGAGTTTCTTCGAATCTGAAGTCCTTAAACCACTGGAATTAGAAGAGCTTTATGAAAGAGAAGTACCTAACCTTTCAGGTGGAGAGCTACAGAGAGTGGTCATAGCACTATGTTTGGGAAGAGAAGCCAACTTATATCTGATAGACGAACCGAGCGCTTATCTCGACGCATCTAGAAGGATGGATGCGGCTAAAGTTATCAGACGTTTCATGGAGAAAACGGACAAAGCAGGGATGATCGTAGATCACGACGTTTACTTCATAGACTTTGTTTCCGATCTTATAATGAATTTCAGCGGTAAACCCGGTAAACACGGTTATGGAAAAGGACCGTTCGAGATGAGAACAGGGATGAACAATTTCTTAGAAGAGCTAGAAATAACCTTCAGAAGAGATTCTGAAACCAACAGACCTAGAGTTAATAAATTAGATTCAAGATTGGATAGAAAACAAAAGTCAGAGGGAGAGTACTACTACACTAAATAGTAGCCATATTTTCTATAGACAATTTCTCCTCGATATCTTCTGCCATGAATTTGATCCCACGCTTTCTTTCTTCAGATGGTACTAGATTTTCGACCATTATCTGTCCATCAGGATATTCCATCTGTTTTACTTTGATCTTTTTCTGTTTATGTAAGAACAGTACTGACATCATAGCGGTGACCAGATCTCCTCTCCTTCCGTCATGGATCATGTTGAACGTTATAACGTTCTGTTCGTAGCAGCAGATCCTATCCCAGATCATGCCTATATCGTGATATATGTCCTCTTTATGGGAACGGGTATCATAGTTATCTTCTCGATCCCTCATCTCCTGTTCTCTTTCTTCCTTCTTTTCTTTCCTGATCTTCTCCATCTTCTCTCTGTATTTCGCTTCCTTTTTCGCTTCTTCAAAAGCATCCACGAGCTGTATTAGTGAAACAGGATTCTTCTCCTCTCTCCTGATAGCTTTATCCAAGGGTTGATTATCGCTCTCAACTACTTCTTCCTGAAAATCGATATCTTCAGGATCTTCATACATCTCGTAATCGTAGACATCCCAATCTGAGAAGAAAGTATCATCCATGACTTCTTCTTCCTGCTGTTGACTCTGTTCGGCATCACACAGTACTTCTTCACACTGCATCTTCAGTATAGACCAGGCCATATTGACGAGCTGTCCAGCGACTAAAAAATTGATATTCTCCTGATCTTTAGCCTCTTCAAGATACATCTTTGTAAATGATATAAGATCTATATCCCAAGGATCCATCCTTTCATCTATAACTAATTTAAAGACAGACGCAATAGCACATTCAAAAGGATCATTGGATATCTGATAACCTTCCTCATCCATGTTATTGATCATCGAGATATACTCGTCTATCCTTTCTCCGGATCTTTCCTCATCGATCAATGATTTATGAAATATGAGGTGATTTATGACTTCATCAGTAGATTCACCGACCTCAACAACCGGCTTCTCAACTTCGCACACCATCTACTGCACCTCCGTCGTCAATTTACTGACCTCTGAGAATTCCGGAATATCTTTTTCTTTGCTATCTCCTATATTGACCTTCATGATAACGTCAGATATACCGTTCTCATGTATCGTCACACCGATTATATGATCAGATTTCTTCAGAGTTACCTTTCTCAACGATATCTGTATGAACTGAGCAGATTCAGAGTTACTCTTTATCATCTCAGCAACATTTTCAGCGTTGATTCCATCTAAGTTCTGGTCTATCTCATCCAACAAATAGAACGGTGATGGATCGTACATCTGTATCGAGAATATGAACGCCATCGAAACGAGACTTTTCTCACCACCTGATAGTGCATCTATCCTGTGTACTTTCTTTCCAGGTGGTCTAGCTTTGATTATCAGACCACCATCGAATGGACTCTCTTCATCCTCAAGCTCAAGGTGTGCTTCTCCTCCGTCAGACAGATCTCTATAGACTTTCTGGAAGTTCTTATCGATCTCTTTCTTAACTTTCATCAAGCCTTCTTTCTTCTTCACGTCCATCTCGTCGATAAGCTTGTTGAGCTCTTCTCTCCTGTTCTCGAGCTCGGTGTACTCTTCCTTAAGTTTCTCCATCCTTTCCTTCTTTTTCTTATAATCCTCAAGAGCTCTCATGTTGACAGGTTGTAGATCTTCCATCTGATTCTCACACCTTCTGATGGTGTGCTTCAGTTCTTTCATAGGCGGTAATTCCTCATCAGAATAATCTACATCGTCATCTAGATCGTCTTTGAGCTCTGCTAAACTCTCCCTTTCATTCTTCAATTTCTGTTTTAGGGTCAATATGTACTTCTTCTTGGATTCGATTTCAGTCTCTATACTGTCTATCTTGTGTTTGATATCCATCCTTTCTTCTTTCTTATCATCTAATTTCTGTCTTAACTCTTCCAATTCATCATCCATCGAATCCTGTTCATCTTTAAGTTCTTCCAATTCACTCCTCTTCTCATCCAACTTGGATTTGAGTTTCTTTATCTTGGATTCCTTCTGTTTATTCTCTTCCTTTAGATCCTTTTTCTCTTCTTCGAGTTCTTCTATATCATCTTTGATTATTCCTTTCTCATTCTTCTTTTTCTCCAACTCAGAATCCAATTTGTTGATCTTTTTATCTATCTCTACTTCTTTATCTTTCAATTTAGTAAGCTTCGATGACAATTCTTCTGGACTTATCTTTTTTATCTTTTCAGATATCTCATGTCTTCTATCTTTTAACTGTTCTATCTCGTTCTCTATGTACTGCACGGAATTATTCAGCTGGTCTAAAGTATCTTCCAACTCACTTTTTTCTTCCTTCTTCTCTTCAAGATCCGATTTCTTCTTCTTTATCTTCTTATTCAGACGATCGACTCTGCCCTCAAGTTCGGACTGTTCCTGGGAACTTCCTTCGTTCTGAAGTTCCTGCATCTCGTCCTGTATCTCCTGTATCTCGTTCTCGACTTCATTTAGCTGATCCGATACTCTTTCTAAATTATCTCTAGTCATCTGTAATTCCTTGCTGACCCTGTCCAACTTTCCTCTGTCAGGTGCATTGAAGCTCATCATGTTCTTTCTTAATGTACCACCTTTCATGGCACCGCTCTTTTCTATCTGTTCACCGTCCAGAGTCACCATACGTACTCCACCCATGTACTGTCTAGCTGAATCGATGTCTTTCATCACTACTGTATCACCGAAAACATACCAGAACACATTTTCATATTTTTCATCATAATCCACTAATTCTAGAGCGAAATCAACAGCTTCCTCTTTTTTAACGACTCTTAGTGCTTTACCTCTAGGCCTTCCTGTCCTCATCTTGTTCAGAGGCAAGAAAGTAGCTCTGCCCGATTTGTTCTTCTTCAATAACTTTATCGCTTCCGAGGCAACGCTGTCATCTTCCACCACTATGGACTGCATCCTTCCGCCCGCAGCGACAGATAAAGCCGTCTCATATTGCTCCTCTACATCTGCCAACTCGGCTATAGTACCGTGAACACCTGATAGGTCACCCTTATCACGTGCTTCTAAAACGGTTGTAACTGCTCTAGTATATCCTTTCTTAACTGATTTAGCAGCTTCTTCTTCCGCCTTTAATTGATTATACTTTCTAGTCAACCTATCTACTCTATCTTCCAAATCACTCTTATCTTTCCTCAAACTTTTCTCTTTTTGCTTCTTAGAGTGGAACTCTTCCTTCAACTCTTTGAGCTTATCATCATGCTGTTTGTTATCTTTCTTGATCTCTTTAAGGTCCCATTTTGCTTCTTTCTTTTCGAATTCTAGACCCTCTAATTCTTCTTCTAATTCAGAGATCTCTTCTACCAACCGATCAACGTTGTCTTCTTTTCTATCCAATTCGACTTTTTTCTCAGACAGGGAATCTGTCTTTTTATCGATCTTTTTCTTGACTTTCAGACCTTCTTTTCTGAGATCAGTGATCCTATCGTCTGAATCAGACTGCTTCTCCTGTATCTCTTCTATTTCTTTACTGACCTCTTCGACCTCATCCTCTTTTTCAGACTTTTCTTCCTCTATCTCTCTTATCCTTGATTTGACATCAGACAGTTTTTCACGCTTATTCTGAAGCTCGTCTATGACCAATTCTCTTCTCTCTTTGTTCTTTTCGATAGTGTATTCCGCATCTTCCTTCCTATCTTCACTTCTCCCTATCTCTAATCTCAGATCGTTGATCTTACTCTGAAGCTCTTTGCTTTTACCTCCACCCTGCACCTTCAGTTCGTCCTTCAGATCGCTTATCTGATCGAGGAGTTCCTGGACTCTGTCTTTCAACTCTTCTTTCTTCTCTTTCTTATTCTCTATCTTCTGTTTGGTCTCTTCTATATCGTCCTGTATCGAAGCGATATTATTTTGAGTGTTATTGATCATCTTCCAGGCTTTCTTTTCCTTTGCTTCGGATACTTTGTCAGACAACTCCTGGTACTTCAATGCCTTCTTTCTATCATCTTCCAGTTCATCTACTTGAGTCTTTATCTCATCTAGAAGTATATTTATCCTCTCAAGATCGTCGTTGACCTGCTCTTTTTTCTCCTCAGCCTCTTCGATCTCGCTATCATATTCGCTTATTCCTGAGATGTCGTCCAATATCCTCCTTCTTTCAAGATCACTCATCTCGACTATCTTCGATATGTCTCCCTGCTGAACAAGATTGTAACCATCCGCAGAGATCCTAGCATGAGATAACAATCTCTGAAATTCAGATAATTTTGATGACCTTCCATTGATGTAAAAGTAAGAGTTATAGCCCTGCTGATTATCTGATCTTTTTATCTTACGGGTGAATGTTACCTTATCAGAATCTAGGGGTATCGCTCTATCTTCATTTTCAAATATAAGACTGACTTTACATCTATCTGCAGGCTTCCCTTCTTTACCACCATTAAAAATTAAATCCGTCAGACGGCCTGCTCTTATCTCTTTAGAACTTTTAGGACCGAGAACAAAAAGTATCGCATCACCAATATTTGACTTACCTGAACCGTTGGGTCCAGTGATATTGGTATAACCTTCTTTAAAAGGGATCTCCATCTTTTTCCCAAAAGATTTGAAGTTCTCCATCCTGATCTTCTTTAAATACAAAATATCTTCCTCCTATGAAAAGCCCTGGCTAGGGCACTGTAGTGCTCTGTTTCTTTAGAGTGCATATAAAAATCCCATCCCATTGGGAAATCATGTGTCCGACGCTAAAGTTATATTCGTCGGACGCTATACATTATCAAATTAAAACTATAAAAGGATTGCGGTATTAATCCTCGAAAAATATCCGGAATTTACTGTAAAGTTTGCTTCTGTATTTTCTTAAATAACTCTAGAGCCATCTGAGCCTGCATGTCTCCATTTTCAACAACATTATCGAAAACAAAAAACATGGTCATGAACTGCTCTGACTCATCGATATCTTCATTTTCAACGTTTATATCAAGTTGACCAACCATTATCAACAACCCTTGTCTCTATTATGAGTGAATAATTCACTCAGCCACCCATACCTTATATTTGATATCAGGTTTCTTCAATTCTTCTATTATCCTCTCTTTTATTAGTTTCTTTGGTTTATGTATCAATGGAACTCTCTCACTTAATTCATCAAAATCTTCGAATTCACCGTTTTTCTTTCTTTCGTCCAATAGTGCGTTCATCTTCTTTTTACCTAAACCTGGAAGTAATTCAAGCATATGATAACGTTTTGTTATAGGTCTAGCGTTGTTATAGAACTGGAGGAACCGCTCTTCGTTATCATTTATTATGTCTTCGATGATATACGGAGTTTCGCTTTGAGCAGCATGAGTAAGTTCGTCCCATCTGATCCTTCTTTTGACATGTTTTATATTCTCTCTCTTATCCATGTCTTTACCGATATAGACTTTATCTCCAACGATCAGGTTCTTTCCCTGTTTCGGTATCAATTCAAACAACTTAAATTCGTCTCTACCCAAAGCTAGAACTAAACTTTCGTGTTTATAACCTCTATCATCAGGTCTTCCTTCCGCGAGATAATCCAAGACGTAAGCGTAATCCTCCATGTTCCTCCCTCATAGATATTTTTTTATTAGATTTATAATTTCTTCTACTTCATCGTTGGAAGGGGTATATCTATCTTGCTGAAAGATAGCTCTTACACCATCATTGTCTTCAGGTAAGATATCTGCAGTCTTGAAAGCGAGTTCTTCATTTATGAAATCAAATTCTTCTAATAATTCATCGATAAGATCTTTTGTATCTTCAGGAGTCAGTTTTACAAATTTTTCTGCATGACTTAAAGCCAAACTCTGTTCATATGATAATTCTCTGTTATCCGCTTCTTCAGATAAAAGTGATTTAACTTCGGATAACGAAACATACCGTGATTCCTTTTCTTCTTCCGCCATAAAAAAATTCACCTAATCCATTCTCCTGAGATGTTCAGACCTTGCGATCACTTTCTTTTCTTTTCCTCCAACTTTTACATTGATTATGAAAGCTTGTCCTCTTTTTCCTTCTACTTTACCAGTTTTTCCATGAAATCTTCGATGGGGTTGCCCTTTTTGCACGCTTGGTTCTATCATTATCTTGACCTGTTCTCCTTCTTCGAATTCCTGCAGGGCTCTATTTACTGGTATCTGTCCTCTTTCTCTAGGCTTCTTGCGGAATATCTTTCTCGTTCCTTGCCTAGTTCCTTTTGATCTTTTCATGTTATCACTTCCTAATATTGATAATCTACATCTATGACATCTAGTTCTTCAACTACACAATCCAAGCCAAGTTCTGTAGACAAGCTCGGCTCGGTTCTTCCTTCATCACTATGGATGAATTCCTTTACATAAGTTCCAGCCTCACACTTTAATTTAATGGAAGCTGTATCTTCATCCACAGATTCTAAATCGATATCCTTAACTATACGTTTTCTAACCTTGTCCGCTCTTCTGTGAGAGACACGACTAGGAGTACGTTGAGATATCTTCGCTCCCCTCAATTCTTCGACCACCTTTTTAAGTTTTGCCCTTTTTATAGGCTCTTCGAATCTTACTTTAACTCTATAAGTTTTATCGACTTCACCCTGCTTGATCTCGACTACTCTGTCTCTATCAGTGATCCTAAGGTTGTCGATATTGACTTTATCACTTTCGTTCACTCTAGATTTCAACTCTTCAAGAGCAACTTCTCTCTCCAATGGATTAGAGATCTCCATTACAAAGGGTCTACCACTGCCGAGCATCTTGGCATCGATATCTTCTCTACCCATGCCGTGCAGTGTAAAATCCTCTCCAAAGATCATCTCCATCAGTTCTTCACCTATGATCTCTTCTACACTCGTTGGATACATCTTACCTTCGAAATCGCAGTGCTCGCATCCTTTACCTCTGCACTTTTTACAGATCCATTCGGTCTGAGGTATCTCTCTAGACAATTTTTTGTACCGACCATAAACAAACAATGGGGCGATCTCTACTTCTACTGTATCAAATCTTGTGTCTA
>CAYSTL010000069.1:0-9054 GCA_964433785.1 uncultured Thermoplasmata archaeon | reverse complement strand
CACATGGATTAGTTGCGTCGATATAATGGCTAGGATACTTTTCTACATCAAAAGGATTGTCCTCGTTTATCCTATCTAAGAATATGATACCTGGTTCGCCATTCTTCCACGCTTGATGTACGATCTTCTTGTATATCTCTAAAGCATTCTTCTGACCAACTACTTCATCGGTTCTAGGATTGATTATATCGTACTCTTCATCCCTCCTAACAGCTTCCATGAAATCTTCAGTCAAACCGACTGATATGTTGAAATTATTCAACGATTCTTCCTCATCTTTAGCGGTGATGAATTCTTCGATATCAGGATGTTCGACTGAAAGTATGCCCATCTGAGCGCCCCTTCTGCGACCTCCTTGTTTGATTGTGTTACACATCTCATCATACACTTTCATGAATGAAACTGGACCGCTTGCTATTCCGCCTGTTGATTTGACCGTATCTCCCCTGGGTCTTAATCTTGAAAATGAATATCCAACACCTCCGCCGGATTGGAATATTTTAGCTGCATTTTTTACCTGCTGGAATATACTATCCATATCATCCATAGGTGATAAAACAAAACAAGCACTTAACTGACCTAATTCAAGACCAGCATTCATCAATGTGGGGGAATTAGGAACAAAATCTAAATTAGATAAGGCTTCATAAAATTCATCCTTCTCTTCCTCGAAAGAACGATCGTCATCATATTTTTTATTGATTTCAGCGATCGATTCAGCTACCCTTTCGAACAGCTCATCCTCGCTCTCTACGATATTTCCCTCTTCATCTCTTTTTAAGTATCTCTCTTTCAATATTTTTTTAGCATTTTCGGTGAGTGCATCATTCGTCATGTCCTTTACCTCGATGGATTTCGGTAATAGAACAAAGGGGTTAAGTATGTTGCGATTTTTCGAAGTGAATAATAAATTTAGTATATATGTATTTGAAATATTTATTCAATATTTTTCTAATTTTCTTTTAGTAAACTTGATTATTTCACTTATTTTTTAACCGTATGAAGGATGCACGATTCAATTCTATAATTCTATTTTGAAAACTTAGATATGCAGTTTTACGGTCTTCAACAAGCTCTTTTGACCCATGTATCTCTGATAATTTTATGGTAGAACTTACTGCTAATTTTGTCACCGATTCAACCATAGAAATCGATATCTTATCAACCGTATCCTCAGTCGTATGATAATATGGATTGTACTTCTCCTCGATCACCAGACAGGCTTTATAACCTCTCATCCAGAATGAAAAATGATCGCTCCTCTTTTCTGGATCCTCAGTGATGGGAGTAATATTCAACGGTAACTCCAATCTTTTATCCATATTCACCATCATGTCTAGTAAATTTTTCGAACGGTGATCCGAATGTAAGGCTATATTTTCACCGTTTTCCGAGTACCCTATCATATCGAAATTGTAGACTCCTTTTATATCAAAATCTATCTCATCTATCCTTTCAGCAAAATACCGACTGCCGATCAGACCCACTTCCTCTGCATTCCAGGAACAGTACATGATAGTTTTATTGAAATTGTATTTGCTTAATATCCTTGCAGATTCGATTATAGCTGCGGTACCACTAGCATCATCATCTGCACCAGGTGCTGATAGATTATGATCCTCTCTATTGATAGAATCAAAATGTGCACATAGGATTATTGTTTCACTTTTCCTTCCTTCATGAATTCCTTCTTGATAGGCTATCACATTGGATAGTTCTAAACCCTGATAACTGAAATTTTGGTAATATGTTTCCAATCCAAAAGAATCGTATTTATTTTTCAACCATCTAGTAGATCGGTCATTTCCATCAGTCCCTATATAACGAGTGCCTTGTTCCTGAAGAAATTCGATATTATCTTCTATTTTGGTCTCATTGGTCATGCTGATTATGTCTTTAATCAACTCATAATCATTAAATCCTTCTTCAGTTAGACCATCATCCTTGTCGTTATAATTAATATATTGAAAAATTGACAATAACAATATTATGATTACAAAACCTATGAGGATAGCCTCTTTTCGCATATCATCAATTATTGTTTTAATACGGGTTTATACTTTATGTTCATTTCAACATTTTCTTTTAAAACTACACCTATTGAGTATTATCTTTATAGATATCAATATTGCACCTATTACCAACCCAGATCCTACAAGAAGTATGGCTGCATCGAAATCATAGATCTCCTTAGTCCACCCAATTACACCAGATATAGGGCTCGCTAATATTATCACTAATGTCCTAAAAACACCGTATTTTGTACCAGCCTCTTTAGAATGCCAAACCTCCATCACATATGATGTCCTTATTGGATAAAAGGCACTTGTTTGAGCTATTAATAATGAGATGACAACAAGAGGGATTATAGAATCTGTGATAGTTAGTAAATAAAGTGCAACTGCTGCATTTCCTAAAATCATCAACATCAAGAATAATTTGTTTACTTTATCTGATATATGTCCCAAAACAGGTTTTATTACCAAACCACCGGTTAAAACAAGTGCATACAAAGAAGAGGACCATATCTTACTGAGACCTTTAGCCTCTTGTATGTAGGTAGGGAACCAGGACATCATACCTATCCAAGCAAAAGAAACTATAAGATTTACAACAAACATCAAAGATATATTCGGTTCTAATAATCCCTTTAACCCCAAAATTATGTTATCTAGATGATTTCTACTTTCTCTTTGCTTCAAACTTTCCTCAACAAATATGTAAAACAATATTGCTATTATAAAGGCTATAATACCCCAAAGTACAAAAACTTCTCTCCATCCGATTAGAAGTGTTATAAATGGGAGAGCAAAAGGCACTAGACCAGATAGTCCGGTAACTGCAGATCTTATTCCAAGTGCCTTTCCTTTTTCTGGACCGAATATCTCAGAGATCATGGTCAAACTTGGCGATGGTAAAAATCCTGCACCAAATCCCAAAAGAGAGAACGTCAGTATCAGTACTATATAATTGAAAGAAAAACTGATCAATAAGACTGCAACACCGAACAGTATCAAAGAGAGCATTATTACATTTTTTCTTCCTTTAGAATCTGAAAGTGCTCCCCCTGGGAACTGCATTATTCCATAAAATAACCATAATGAAGTCATCGCCCAGCCTGCCTGATAACTTGAGATATTGAGATCCGATGTTATATCCTTCAATAGGGTAGGCGCTGTGACTCTACCGATAAAGATTATCAGCCAGGCTAGAGATATGAAAGCTAATGCAACATACTTTTTCCTTTTAGAGTCCATCGGTTCGGTATCTACTGCAATACTTAAAAGTTGGGGTCATCCAATAAATATGTATAATCCCTAAACTAATGGTAATACCAGGTGGTAGAAAATGAAAGAAGCTGTACTGGTTGTAGACATGATAAATGATTTTGTCTATGATAAATTCGGGAGTGAGGATGCTCAAAACATAGTTCCTAACCTTAAAAGATTATTAAAAAAAGCTAAAGATTCAGATATAATGATAATTTATTCTCAAGACTCTCATTCAGAAGATGATCCTGAGATGGATATATGGGGAGAGCATGCGATGCAAGGAGAAAAAGGCTCCAAAACTATCGAAGAGTTACAGGGACTTGAAGATGATATGGTCAAAACAAGCACATATGATCCTTTCTTTAAAACTGATCTAGATGACATATTAAAGAATAATGACATAGAGAGGGTGATCGTCACAGGAGTCAGTACAGATATCTGTGTTCAACATGCAGCAGGAAGTGCTTTTATAAGAGGTTATGATGTGATAGTTTTAGATGACTGTACAGCCTCGATGTCTGGAGATAAGCATGAATCTGCATTAGAATATATGGAAAATATTTACGGAGCTGAAATAACTACTTCCGAAGAGATGATAAATAGATGGGAATGATTTGATCTACCATCTAGGTTCTTCTGGTTCTATCTGAGCCTCATCCTGCTCACCTGAAGATTCTTCCTCTGGTTCTTCTTTAGGACCTATCCATTCATGAGCCCTTTCTACAGCACTTTTTCCTTCGGCTTCTTCCTCAGATTCCTTTTTCTTTAAGACCCTCTTTTTTGTTTCCTTCATCTCGGGCATTTTAAAACTCTTCCCTTTTAGATTAGCAAACAGCGCAAGAACCAAAGCTAAAACAGCGATTATAAGTAATATCAGATTAAATATAGAAAGTCCAAAATATGTTTTTCTATCCCTCCAAGAAGGATCTTTTTCCACTGTGATTATCTCAGTTTCATAATCATAGGTTTCGTAATCATCATCAGATATCGAAGATGCTGATAGTATATATTCGCCGTCACCTTTTTTAGGTATATCTATACTGAACGTTCCTTTTCTGTCAGTTGTCTCCAATCGCTTTTCAATACCCAGATGAGTAAACCCATAACTGATGGTGATGGTATCCGGAATACTGCCATCCCCTATAATTTCCAGTTCATACTTGAATTTCAGTTTTTCTCCTGGTTTATACACATTTGTAATATAATCAGATTCCGTCACCAATTCTAGGTCCAAATCATAACCCATCATCCTCTCTATTTCGATCGAATCTGAAAACTTATATCCATTTGATGTCACCAATTCTATCTCGACTTGGTACGATTCCGAAGGTTTTTCAGGGATATGAAAACTAAATTTACTCTCATTGACAGGCCCGTATTCTACTAAATGTTCTTCACCAATATGATACGATGCATCCTTCTCGATTATCTTATAATATATCTCACTGGGTTCAACCATAGCACTGTAATCAAATGTGAATTCGATATCATCTCCTGCTTGAAAATATTCCTTGTCTGAATTTAGAAGGATATACCCAGGTTTTACTGGTATCTCTATAGTCTTTGATGTACTGCATCCTTCATCCATCTTAGCAAAAATATCTACCTTGAGATTATTTTCTGGGTTATAATTTTTGGGTATTTTAAACTCTATTACATCATCAGCAAAGGTATAATAATAAACTTCAGAACTAGAATATACTTTAAACTTTACATTAGCATTATCTACCTCTTTGTAATTTTTCTTCACGGCATATCCTATATTCACTGTATCACCTGGATAATAATGGTTTTCAGAACTTATCGGGTCAGTATAGACTGTCAATCTATTATCGGGATCTTTTACCGAAAACTCAGAGGTATAAGTCCTGTTTATACCGGCCTTTGTTATATGAGCTTTGATGAAATAAGATCCAACTTCAATATCATCATTTAAAGTCAGGGGAACAGTTACCTGTCCATCATCACCAGTCACAGTATTGACCGTGTATCCACTCAACTCATCTTTAGTAGAATCTAGTAAACTTACTTTTACCTCTGAATCATGAACAGGTGATCTATCTTTTTGAGAACCCGTATTGCTTATATACGATCCGACATTTACAAAGATGGTCTCGCCCTGAAGGTACTGATCTTTTTCTAAATGGACATATCCTTCGATGGGTCCGACATATATCTCATCACTGAAATGATTTGAATTACCATCTGTATCATTTGCCCAGATATCCAACGTGAAAAGACTTTCTTTCACACCTTCAGGTATAGAGAACTTAAAATGATCTTCATCAGTCGAACCACTTTTCGTATCCTCATCTTTAAAATCAAACGAAGCTCTCCATTCAACGGACACATCCTCGATACTGCGGCCATCCAATATACTAGAAACCGTATAGAAAACCCTCACATCTTCTCCTATTGCGTAGGATTCCTTGTTAGTATATACTTCAAGATCGAATTTTTTTATCAAAAATTTATTTTCATCTGAATCCACACCAAGAATGGGTTCGTTTGATTCATGATCATTTATTTGGATATGATAAATACCATCAGGAATATCTTCTGGAACTTCATAATTTTTTGACCATAGGCCGTTTTTAAATTGTACTTCTGTCCAGGAATGTAGAACCTTTTCTCCGGATCCATTCACAACAAAGATATCGATTTTCTTCGGATATTCTCCTTCAATACCTAATGTTATATTTTGACCTTGAGTGTAAGTTATTTCTCCTGGTCCCACTGGTGAATCCACATTGATATCAGTGATGGTAAATTTTTCACTTCTTGTGAATTCAATGCTGCCATCGTTATTGAACAGTAACAGTTGATAATCTCCAATCTTTGGCTTTTCTATAAATAAGACTTTTTCTTTTGAACCATCTGGATTTACTGTGAACTCCTGAGTATCTATGATATCATTACCTTTCTTTATTTTCACATTCACAGGTGGTCTGTTCGGATACGGCATCGGATAGCCGTGTTGGTCAAGTAATTTAATTTTATAATAAATCCTAGCATCACCTGAATCCAATTTTTGAAAATAATGTTTTCTTTCTTTGAGAGATTCATCCGTAGTAAATATACTTGAGCCCTTCTTATAATTAGATTCATATATTTCAAAGGTCGATGTTTGGAAATCACCTGAAGTAGGCGAAGTTATGTTAAGAAGATAAGTTCCGAGACCGTAATCAGAAAGGTCAAAATATTCGCCTTCTTTCCAGCTTT
This sequence comes from uncultured Thermoplasmata archaeon, assembly GCA_964433785.1. Taxonomy (GTDB): domain Archaea; phylum Thermoplasmatota; class Thermoplasmata; order Halarchaeoplasmatales; family Halarchaeoplasmataceae; genus CAYSTL01. The sequence goes on along the minus strand of CAYSTL010000069.1, from coordinate 2,560 downwards.
TATAGGTACCATCATCAGATGTTTCTACTGTTATAGTATCTAAAATACTGTTATTTTTGTTCCTTTCAATGCTTACTATAACCTCCTCACTTTTCCCAGATCCGTCAGCTTCTATATATACATTAAAATATAAATTATCTTCATTCCTAAAATAATACCTTTCTTGACCTTCTTCACCTTTCACAGTTACTCTGCCATTGTAGTAGTATTGTGCCTTTGAATCGAATGATACTAATGGAAATAAACTAGTAATCAATAAAATAATTAACAATAACGAAATAACATTCTTAAACCTCATTTCTATCACCAGTTATCGTATACTTGACCGTTAACCAGTTTTTAACTATATAAATCTTAGTTTAAAAAATTGTGTAGTCCAATTTGATCCTAAAAGATTTTATAACATATTTCATGCCAACATTATTTTTATCAGAACATTATAAATTTAAAATATGGGGGTATATGTTTTTTTCCCTCTGAAATTGGCATTAAATTTAAATATTGTATCCTTCAATCACACACGTCATGAGAGATTATAATCGGGAGGAAAAATAAGTATGATACGTTTTGGACCAAGCGGTATCCCTCTGTCCTGTAAAGGACGAACTCTCGAAGATGGGATCAAAGATGTTCACAAACTCGGGTTGAACGCTCTGGAAGTTCAATTTCTGAGAACAAAAGTAAGGACTAGACCTGTAGAAGAAGAACAGATAGATTTAGAAGCAAGAGAAGTTCCTGAAAAATTTGTGATAGGTGTAAATAGAGGGCGTGATTATGAAAAAGTCCATGTTGAAGACCTAGATAAAACTCTTCAAGCTGGAGATATGATCCATTCTATCAAAGGTGGGGTTGCTGAAGAATTTCATAAATATCCTTATTTAGCAAAATTGAGTAAAGAATTGGACATCAAGCTTTCTCTCCATACCCCTTATTATATGAAATTCACAGAAGATGAGGGTGAATTGGTTGAAAAGTCCAAAAAAAGTTTTCACTACGGTGCAGTAATGGCCGATGCTCTAGAGGCCAATGAAGTGATAACACACCTAGGTTTGATCGAGGAGGATATGAAAAAAGAGGATGTGATCGATTCAGTGGTAAAAAACCTGAGAGAGCTTAGAGATTGGATATATAAGAACTGTGAGCATGATATAAAAATAGGTGTAGAAACACAGACTGGAGACGATGTCTTCGGAAACTTGGATCAAGTTTTAGAAGTTTGTAGACAGGTTTCTGGTACAAAACCGATTCTAAATTTTGCTCATATCAAAGCAGAAGGAAAATACGAATTAGAAACTGTTGAAGATTTTGCTGAAATCTTTGATTTAAGTAGAAAATTCATAACTGATTACCATTATGTCAATTTTTCTGGTGTAGAAAAGAGAGGTCAGGATAAATGTAGATTGACCCCTATAAAAAGAGGTATACTCCAATTTGAAGATCTGGTAGATTACCTCATAGAGACAGATGAAAACATAAACATAATTTCTACATCTCCTTTAAAGGAACATGACGCTATGTACATGAAGGTAATATATGAAAGGATATACACAAGAGAGATGGGTAAAAGATTGAGGAATAAGCAAAATGAGGCTAAAGCATGATAAATAGGCTAGAAGAATCTATAACCCACATCATGGATTCTATAGAGGAATCCGTTTTTAATATAGAATTTGATGATGTAAAAGATGCTGTGGATCTGATCATAGATTCCGATAATATTTTTGTCTATGGTTCTGGAAGATCAGGACTAGCCGGACGGACTTTTGCTATGAGATTGATGCAGTTGGGACTCAATTCATTCTTTATCGGAGAAACGATAACTCCAGCTGTTAAAGATAACGACTGTGTTTTCTTTGTCTCCAAAACTGGAGAAACTCAGACCGCGATCCAAGCAGCTGGGATCTGTGCCGAAAGAGTCGATGCGGATATCATAGTATTGACCGCGAGTCCAAAATCTACATTGGCGAACTACGCTGACGTGATAATAACTCTAGATGTTCCGGAAGACGAAAAAGATGCATATCTTGCACCTTTAGGGACTATCTTCGAAGATTCTGCTGCTGTTTTTATGGACGGTCTAGTTTCAGTCCTTATGGACAAATTGGATGAGGACGAGAACGGTATGAAATATAGGCATCCTATATTGATATAAGAGCTACTTTCCCATTATTTTAAATACCAAAAGCTTTATAGCCCACCCTACTTCATCAAAATTAAAAAGTATTAACGGAGTTGTTAAAATTGGCAAATGGACTTAATACAGCTAGAAAACTTAAAAAGAATCGTCAAAAGTTTCGCTGGAGTGACATGAAATACAAGAGGAGAAAGTTGGGTCTAAAGAAGAAAACGGACCCTCTAGAAGGAGCTCCACAAGGGAAAGGTATCGTACTTGAAAAAGTAGGGATAGAAGCAAAACAGCCGAACTCTGCTATCAGAAAGTGTGTGAAAGTTCAATTAATCAAAAATGGTAGACAAGTGACAGCTTTCGCACCTGGAGAGGGAGCAATAAGCTATATAGATGAACACGACGAAGTACTGATAGAAGGGATCGGAGGTATGA
>CAYSTL010000068.1:2087-9060 GCA_964433785.1 uncultured Thermoplasmata archaeon | reverse complement strand
CAGAACTTGTAGCAGAACATGTTGAAAAGAGAGTGAGTCCAGATGCAAAGATCATCTGGGGATGTAACGTAGATCAAACTCTTGATAACAAGATAAAAGTTATGCTGGTCGCGACTGGAGTCCAATCAGAACAAATAATTGGAAAAGGAGAAGCGGAGACTAAGGAATTAGAATCGGTGGCCTAAAACACAATTTCATCTTTTCTTTTTAGATCCGATATATTCATAGATCAATCTACTCGCTAGATTTGATGTTACTTCTGATGCATCATACTTTGGATTGGTCTCCATAATATCTAGACCGACGATCTTATCAGCTAAACCAGAGACCAATTTTTTAATATGTTTCGAGGTCAAACCAAATGGTTCCGGATTACCAACGCCTGGTGCATAAGAAGGATCAATCCCATCCATATCGATAGATAGGTATAATGGATATCTTGTCTCATCTATTATCTTTTGTAGAACATCATCATCTTCCAATATACTCTTGGATGTGTGATACTCAGGGAGCCTATCTTCCCGTGACTCCTCGATCGACATCGATCTTGCTCCTATTATCTTTAGACCATCTAACCCTACTGATTCAGAGACTCTCCTAGAACAAGTAGCATGGCTTCTCTTCATACCTTCATACGTATCTCTATAATCCATATGAGCATCCACTATCAAAACATTCAATTTAGGATAATGATCTTTATAGGATTCAACAACAAAAGGGGTTATCGAATGCTCTCCCCCTATGACTATCAGATCCTTTTCTTCACTTATGATCCTTCTTATTTTCTTCTGCAATAAATCTCCAACATCTTTTGGGGATTCAAAATCATCTACATCTATATCCCCAGCATCATGGATATCGATATCGTTCAAAGAAACATCATATTCCATCATATAAGGTTCAAAACAAAAGGATGATTTTCTTATTTGTTCAGGTGCATCTCTAGAACCTGCTCTAAAAGAAGAGGTTTTGTCGAAGGGAACACCCAGGATCACAAATTCTGAATCCTCATAATCTGAGTGACTCCCTGCAAATTTTAAACCACTTTTCATGTCTGAGTTATCTTCCTTTTACCCATTGTTTCCAGGTACCTAATCTCCTGACCTTGTTCTAGCTCGTCTTTGATATCTTCATCTACGGCTATTTGGAAAGTTTGATAATTATCTAAGTCCATAATATTTGCTTCATTTCCAGATAAGCTAACTACCTGTCCCTTTCTTCTGTCTATGATCGGTACTCTAACCTTATGGGTTACCGGATTTATCATGCTGTGCTTTTTATTATCGAATATTCCTACGGCTTCTATCCTAGCCTTAGCTTCACCATGTTTTCCTGGTTTTGACGTATCTATACTTTTTATCTTACAAGGTTCGTCATCTATTACCATATATCGGTTCTCTTTTAATTCTCTAATTTCGGATTGTTCCCATGCCATCGTATCTGAACTCCTAATATAACTTTTATATTAAAAAGATTTTGTAAGGGATGTATTTAGATCATCCCTGTTTTCTCTGCAAGCTTTTCAGCCTCTTCTACGTGTTCCTCTATAACTGAAAGACCCCTGTTCCAAAAGTCCGGGTCTGTTACGTCAACGCCTATCTTTTCGAGGAGATTCTTTGGATCATCCGATCCGCCTGCTTTCAGCAGTTCAATGTATTTTGGTACGAATTCCTCGCCCTGTTCTTTGTACATATCATACAGGGCTAAAACGAGTAACTCTCCGAATGCATAAGCATAGCAGTAGAACGGATAATGTACGAAGTGGAGAACATAGGACCACCACCAACCGTATTCATCTCTCAATTCAACAGTATCACCGAATTCGATTTCGTTGGCTTCCAACCAAAGCTCGTTTATCTCTTCCGCCTTTAACTCTCCCTTTTCTTTGTAGGCTGCATGTAATTTTTGTTCAAATTTAGTCATGATCACTTGTCTAAATACAGTAGCAAAGTCACTCTGTAGTTTTTCTGATATCAATGCAAGTTTAGATTCTGGATCTTCTACTTCACCCATCAATTTATCGAATAACAGCATCTCACCGAATACACTAGCCATCTCTGCAGTCGTCAAAGGAGTACTCTGCTGTAACGCTCCCTGCTCTCTAGAAAGATATTGATGCACACCATGCCCTAATTCATGAGCCATGGTCATCGTGTCGCTGGTCTTGTCTGTAAAGTTCATGAACACGTATGGGTGAACTGAAGGAACTGTACTTGCACTGAATGCACCGCCTCTTTTACCTTCTTTCAATTCAGCATCTATCCAACCGTTTTCAAAGAACTTAGAGGCTATATCTTTCATCTTAGGAGAGAACTTTTCATAGGCATCAAGTACCTTTTCTTTACTCTCCTCAAATGTTATCTCCGGAACAGAACCTGGTAATGGATCGTATCTATCATAATCGTACAATTCGTCATGACCCATTATCTTCTTCTTAAGCTCGTAATATCTGTGAACTATATCCACATTATCTATAACTGCTTCCATCAAAGCATCTACAGTTTCCCTATCTACTCTGTTATCAAGATTTCTAGGGGTCATCGGATCTGGATAGTCCCTGAATTCACTTATCGTAGAATGGTTCTGTACGATATTGTTGAAGATGAAATTCAAAACATTATTCTTATCCTTTAATGTATCAGTTACTGCATCCGCGGCTGCTTTCCTTTTATCTCTATCTTTTTCATAAAGAACTGATAAAGCCTGATCGAAGACCATCTCATATTCTTCTTCATCCACTGTGAAGTCAACTTTCATCTCACCGATAGTCTGGTCGAACAATCTGACGAATGCATCTTTTGCTGTGTTCTGCATGGATTCTATTATCTGTTCTTCACTCTCAGAAAGCATGTAAGGCGTGTATCTCCTCCAATGTTTGAGATAATTCTTGTACTTCTCAAGTTCTTCACTTTCCATATATTCCTGAGCTTTTTCATCATCTATATTCTGCCATTCTAATTCGAAGAAAACAAGGCTGTTCTTGACTTCACTCTGTGTTTTCTGGGCCTTCTGAAGTAATGCTCCTCTATTTGGATCCTGTGTATCTAATGAGTAATATAGATTAGCAAATGAATAGATCTTTCCTATTTTTTCGTAAATACCTTCATATTCATCCATAGCATCTTTGAATTCTGAAGGAGTTAACTTACAATCCTCTATCCTTCCCCTGTATTTGTTTCGGAAATTTTCAGCTTTTTCTGTTACCTCTTTAAAGTCTTTCTTCAGCTGTTCATCATCTGGTCCCTCATATAAATCCTCTAAATCCCAACTTATGCCATCAGCACTGCTCGTTTTATCTTTAGACATGTATCTCACTATAGCTGAAAAATAAGGGTATGAAATAAATCTTTTTATGAATTTTCACATCTATTCTATTTTAATGTTACTCCTTTATTTTGCTTCATGTAAACAGGTAATATCTCTTCAGAATGATCTGTACCCCTCATCTTTAGTATCTGTAAAGTCCTTTTTGGACCATTCCTTTCAGGATTATAATTCAGAAAAATGACATTATCCGATAGATATACTGGAACGAATATCTCATTGCTTAAAGTCCTATTTTCATTCAAATTTCCATCCACAGTTGTCATCAAAGTTCCAACTTCACTCAACGGCTCAAACACTTTAGTTATCAGTTCTCTCTGAGCTAATTTTTCATCAGTATACCACATCAGAGGTGTGAGAGAATCAACTACTATCCTCAAGTCTTTTTCAGATTTTACCCTCGCCTCAATCAAACGAGGAAGCTGCTCCTCGATCAATTCCATATAATTTTGGCCTTGTAGATATATGAAAAATAAAGAGTCCTTGTGATATTGTTTCAGATCCCACCCCATGAGTTCGGCTTGAGTGATAACTGATTTAGGTTTATCTTCCAACGTAATAAACAAAGCTGCCTGATCATTTTGAATCCCATCTAACAAAAATTGTAATCCCGCAGTAGTTTTACCGGAGCCAGAACAACCTACCAAAGTGGTAACTGAATTTTTTAAAACACCATCTCCTATCAATTTATCCAACCCTTCAATACCTGTAGCATATCTTTCAACCATTCATTTCACCTTAAAGTAATATATTTGAGTTCAATGTTATATATTTTTCTAAAATTAAAGATAAGATCCGATTATCGCGAGAGATAATTAGATATGAATTTTTATAGTGATAAACAAACGTAATAATAACATATGATAGAGAATAAGCTAGACAATAGGAAGGAAATCATATACAATCCCTATGCACGCAAGATAATGTTGGAATGCTTTAAAGCACCGAAATCTTTGCAGGAGATCAGTAGAAAACATGATATCCCGATAGCTGAAACTTATCATATAGCTTCAAAACTGAAAAAATATGGTCTGATCACTCCTATCGATAAGATGAGAAGGAATGGAAAAAATGTCTCGTTATACAAAACTACAACCAATGAAGTATTCCTAGAGAAACAGAAGAACGGTCTGAAGATGAAGATGAACTTCGAAGGCGAAAAGGTCGAGATGATCGAAACTGCAGTATGATTTTGTCAATAGATTATCAATAGTGATTTTCAGGTCATATACTTTAAATTGATTACAGAGGATGATTTAATATGGAAATAAGAAAGGTCATTGTGGGGCTATTCGTCCTATCTTTGTTATTTGTATCTATCGTATCGATCACTTCAACCGGAACCGATAATGATGAATATAGAGAAGATTTTGAAGAGGTTGATGAATTCGAACAGCCAGAGTACTGGTCTAGAGATTACGGAGTCACTTTTAGAAATATAACATATAGAAATTCGACCTCAGTCATAGACGATGAAGGTAATCTACATGTGGTGTGGGAAGAAAACGGTTCTGATGGATGGAACATATATTACCTCAAATTATGGAACGATGACGGTCAGAAACTGATCAACGACATGAAAATAACCTCGAACGATAGGACTTCTCTTAATCCAAAGGTTGTAGTCGATGATTCGAATCATATCTACATAGTTTGGGAGGAAAAGATAGATGGTGAATGGAAACTGTTTTTTGCAAAATTACTGTACAGTCCAACAAATATCAAGATCTTAGAAGAAAGAGTTCACCTACGTGACCTAGGTGATGGCAGGCCAAAAGATTATTCTATTTTGTTTGGTAAGGACGATCTGATCCATCTTGTGTATGAGAAAAAAGAAGGAAAATATCATTATCTATATTACAGAAACATGGACTTAGATGGAGACATCAATCCGTGCAGCTGTAAAAGTCTAGCAGATACAGATAAAACACCTATGAACCCAAAGATAGTGCAATCATTAGATGGTTATATTGATGTGATATGGCTGGAGACTTTTCAGCAGAATAAAGGGCTATTTTATAAAAAAATAGATGTTTCAGGTTCCTTGGTAGTGGGTAAAACCAGGCTCACAGTCGTTCACAGGATCACTAGGTTCGATGTGAAGGTGGACGATTTTAACCATATCCACGTTGTTTTCGACGACAGCAGATATCACGATCATAAATTGGATGTTATCTATACTAAACTATCACCGAATGGAACGACTTTGATAGATGATTTTCTTTTAACTCCTAGAGGAGATGACAATAATTCTTTCTCTCCATCTCTTTCTATAGATGAGAGAAATGACTTGTATATCGCCTGGGCCGATAGTAGAGACTATAAGAAGACTATCTCTAATGATACTACTATATGGGAAACACCCCACGATATCTATGTGAAGAAGATGAACGATATGGGGGATATATTGTCTGATGGAATAAGGCTTACAGGTGATTTTTCCTTCTCATTCAAACCTACTATAATGAGTGATAAGAATAACAATCAGCACTTGATCTGGGAAGACGATATGGACAGGAAGATGAAGATATATTACAAGAATACAGAAAAACCAGATCTTAAAGTGGATGATATAGTTATCAATACTCCTAATCCAACCTATAATTCAACTGTTAACATATCTGTTGCTGTTGAAAATATCGGTGACAGCAGGATTGTAACTGATGGTGAACTGTATCTAGGTTATGGACGTTCAGGAGAGTTAATAGATGATTTCGCTATAGACCTACCTGTACATGGGTCCGTAGATCTTAAAGCAAATTATACCGCAATGAAAAAAGGAGACAATGTGTTGACATTTGTCGGTAATCCTGATAGAGATACAGAAGAGGTCAGTTACGAAAATAATAAGATGACTAAACATTTCTCAGTCGCATATCATGAATTCCAGATCAGATCTAATAATTACACCGTATCAGTGAAACCAGGAGAAGAAGCTAGATTCGACTATAAGGTATTGAATAAGGGAAACACTGAGCAGGATATCAAGGTGAGCTACAAGACAGATCAGATGGACTTTAAATTGTCCGATCCTAGAGAGGATAATATATCAGCTGAAGGTAGATTGAAGGATAATTTCACTGTGGAAACTTCAAATGGAAAAACAGCAGGTAAATACAACGTTTCAGTTGTAGTCGAATCGTTATCAGTAGAAGATCTGGTCGTATCTCAAAATTTTACTGTTGAGATCTTACCTGTATATGATTTTGAATTTTACACCGGTGTAGATAATATCACGAAACCTAAGAAGAACTACAACTATACGCTAACTATGAATGTTGTGAACAAAGCTAACACTGACCAGAGGATCATGATATACGTCCTAGATGGCTCTAAGTACGCTTTTGTCAGTCCAAGCGATATCATACTTAAACCAGGAGAGTCTAGAAACATACAATTGGATTTCTCAGGTATAAAGAACGCAGATAGATCCAAAGATATCACTATAACTATCAATGCAGATTCACAGAATACTGAGTTGAGTAAAACAGGTACTGTTACTATCGAAGGTGAAGGTGTTAAGAAAAGCGGTGGTGGCGGTATATTAGCATCGATATTAGGACTACCTTGGATGTGGATCGGAGTTGCAGTTGCTGTTGCAGTAGGTGGATTCTTCGGTGTGAATATCTTTAGGAGCTATACGGCTTGA
>CAYSTL010000068.1:0-1987 GCA_964433785.1 uncultured Thermoplasmata archaeon | reverse complement strand
TGTTGCAGTAGGTGGATTCTTCGGTGTGAATATCTTTAGGAGCTATACGGCTTGATGGATAACTAAAAATTCTTTACTGTCTTTTCTTACTATTTTAAAATAAATAAGAGGTTGATGGTTATATTTGCTGATATCAATTTCTGAAATTTTTGAGGCTTTTGATAACTGAATTAGGAATCTAGATGAGTTTCTACAACTCACCTTGGGTTCTTGGTAGTCCTGATTTAGTTAATTGATCTGTGTTAACTATGTTAGATCAACTATTTTCGAATTGATCACAGGTGGAGTTGTCAGCATCACGTAGCCTGGTGTTCCGTGTTTTGGTATTATATCTATTGATATATCTGACTGTGGACCTATTTCCTTATCTAAAGCTTGATACAGATTTAGTGTTACGTTTACAATATCTCCTTGTTCTACGTACTGTACATCAGAGAATTCATCTCTTTCTCCTTCCTGTTCGATTATTCCATCAAATGTAAATGAATTACTATCTGCTCCATCTCCTAAATCGGTTTCTTCTGATATCGCTAGTAGGCTTGTTTCACTTTCATTGGTCTTAACTTCTATCACTGTCTGGTTCAAACTTTGAGCTGGAGAACCTGCTGCTAATCCTAATTTCAATGATATATTTCCAATTGTATTATCTTCTCCATTCCATCCATATGCATCTATTACTTGGAATGATGTGGATACCTCTCTGATCGCCTGATCTCCTGTTTTCTGTGCCTGCTGTTGTAACTTGTTCGCCGTACTGATCAATACACTAGCTGCTACTGCAGCTACCAAGACCATAGCGATAAACACGATAAGGGTGCCTACACCCATGGCACCTTTCTCTCCTTCTCTCTTTATCCGCTTCATGGTTCTCACTTCGATTTTATTAGTATAGTATGTTAGTCTAAATTATATAAAGATAAGGATTAAAGTATCAGCTGTAATTATTATTCAAAATTTTCACAGTCTGTTATTGAGAAAATATAATTAAGAAATAAAATCAGAAAAGAAAATAGTGTTTGGTAATCAGCTGAAGTGGATTATACTTCTATCAAAGACTGGTGGTGTGTTGAATATCTCTATCGATGATGTACCATGTTTTGGAGTTATCTCTATCCTACATTCAGTTTGAGTTGAAAGATCTAGACCAATGGCATCTGCATCGATTTTTAGTTTAACAGTTGTACCAGCGCTGATCAAGGGATTCTCCTGTGTGAAATATCCTTCAGGATCTAACAATTCTGTTGCATTATATCTAGTTGAAGTCGTACTTCCTGATGAATAGTTTAAACCTGTGTCCATAGTACCATCATCTATATGTATCAATGTGTAGTTTAGATTCTGCGTAGGCGAACCGGCTCCTAAACCCAAGTTCAAATAAATCTCATCTATATTTGTCCTATTATCGTTAGTATAACCATAACAAGATCTTACTTGGAAAGATGTTGAAACCTGCTGCATCGCCTGTTCAGCTGTTTTCTGGGCCTGCTGTTGAAGCATCTTGACTGTGTTGATGAATACGCTAGCTGCTACAGAGGCAACTAGCACTATACTAATAAATATGATAAGCGTACCAATCCCCATGGTTCCTTTCTCTTCTTCAGGTTCTTTCCTCTTTATACGTTTCATATCAATCGCCTCGGAAACAATTTTTTCGGATATAATTACAAGATCCGCTAACCGTTTCCGATTATCTACGTAAAAAATCACTTTTGATATTTATAGTAATTTCGAAAATGGAATCAATATTGATAAAACAAGTAGATTTTCAGTTATGATAATTATCTTTGAAAATAAACTATAAAATAGCCTATCTAGATGATATGTCAATCAAAAAATAAAGAATAATAAAGGGAAATGTGTTTACTCATCGCTATTATGTGAGATTTACATGTTGATCCACTATTACAGGTGGTGTAGTGATCTCTTCATAGGTTGGTGTTCCATGTTTTGGCATGATCTCTAGTGATATATCTTCTTGTACTCCTAC
>CAYSTL010000067.1:0-9278 GCA_964433785.1 uncultured Thermoplasmata archaeon | reverse complement strand
TATCACAGGGAGATGGATGAGTTAGAGGAAAAGATGAAGGGTAAATTAGCTGCAGGCACAACTAAAAGAGGTATAGGTCCTTGCTACCAAGATAAAGTAGGTAGGTTCGGTATAAGAGTTGCAGACCTGTACAATCCAGAGGCATTGAAAGACAAATTAGAAACAGTAGTACCGATAAAAAATAAGATATTCAAGGCTTATGGAGAAGATCAAGAGTTCGATGTTGATGAACTGTATGATCAATATATCGAATATGGTGAACGTTTAAAAAAATATGTCACAGATGTCTCAGTAGAATTGGATAGAGCTTTCAACGAAAAGAAAGATGTACTTTTTGAGGGTGCTCAAGGAACTCACATAGACATCGAACATGGAGTGTATCCTTACACTACTTCCTCTCATACGATATCAGGAGGCGCATGTATCGGTTCTGGTGTAGGTCCTAAAAAAATAGACGAGATCATAGGTGTCGTCAAAGCATATACTTCTAGAGTTGGTACCGGACCTTTCCCAGCTGAGCTAGAAGATGAGATCGGCGATCATATCCGTGAAAAAGGCGGAGAATACGGTACAACAACGGGAAGACCGAGAAGATGCGGTTGGCTCGACCTAGTGATGATAAAGTTATCGACTAGAGTGAATTCATTGACTGGATTAGCTGTGACGAACCTTGATGTTCTAGAAGGTCTTGATGAGATAAAGATATGCACACATTACGAGCATGATGGTGAAAAGATAGAACATTTCCCAGCAGATATAGAAGCTCTGTATGATTACGAACCTGTTTACAGAACATTCGACGGTTGGGATGAACAAGATTGGTCTGAGATTGTAGATAAAGGCTACGATGCATTACCAGAAAATATGAAAAAGTACCTTGATTTCATCGAAGAAGAAACTGGTGTACCTGTTAAGCTGATATCAGTCGGACCGGATAGGTCTCAAACTATAGAAAAGTAAATCAGCAGCTGCCTTTCTGCTCTTTAGCAACCACTTCTCTTTCTTTCTTCCTCATTTCTTTGAAGTATTTCCTGATATCCTCTCTAACCTGGGTAGGATAATCCTCTGTCAAGCATCCCAAGCAGAGTTTGTTTTTATTCATACCTATACCACTCACTAATCCCTTGATCTCAAGATATGTGAGGGAATCAGCATTGATATCTTCTCTTATCTCCTCTATAGTATGGTTCGCTGCTTTTAACTCGCTCTTCGTAGGCATATCTATTCCGTAATAACATGGAGCTACTATCGGTGGACACCCGACTAAAAAGTGAACTTCCTCAGCACCGGCTGATTTAACCAAATTTACCAATTTTTTAGAAGTAGTACCTCTCACTATACTATCATCTACCAATCCAACTTTCTTACCTTTGACTTCTTCGATTATAGGATTCAGCTTAGTTCTTACAGCAGTCTCCCTAGATGTTTGGTCCGGCATAATAAAAGTCCGACCCACATATCTGTTTCTCAATAAACCTTCACGATACGGTATATCCAGTTCTTCAGCTAGCGCCAATGCATGTGTTCTCGCGGTATCTGGGACCGGTATAACCACGTCGAGTTCGTGTTCGTTCTTCCTCCACTGCTTGGCTAACTCTTTACCAAGCCTTAGCCTAGCTTCATAGACGTTTATATTCTCGATAGTCGAGTCAGTTCTTGCAAAATATACCCACTCGAACATACAGTGTTTAGGTTCTGAATTTGTTAACTGTCTGGATTCATAGGACATGTCATCTCTGATCAGTATGGCTTCTCCCGCCATGACATCACGGAGCACATCATAACCCAGGATGTCCAGTACAGTATTTTCCGAAGCAGCTCCTAGACTGACACCGTCAAGATTGACTTTTTTACCCAATACAAAGGGACGAACTCCCCTCGGATCTCGGAAAAGGAACATACCAAAATCTGGTATCAATGCGATCACTGAATAACTACCGTTCAAAGATTCCATAACTCTTCTCGTTGTAGAGAAAAGAGCGTTTTCATCGATCTTATCTTCCTTCTCCAACTCTTTAGCAAAAACTTTGAGGATCAATTCAAGATCACAGGTCGATTCCATCTCGATGTTGTACTTTTCTATCATCTCGTTGAGATTGACTATGTTCCCGTTATGGACCATCCCTATTTCAATAGGAGATTTGACCTGGAATGGCTGAGCATCTAGTTCTGCATTGGATCCGATGGTGGGATATCTTACATGACCGATTCCGTTTGGTCCCTCTAAACTATCTAATGTTTGTTTATCGAACACCGAGTCGACCAGGCCACCACCTTTGACTAGTTTAGTTTTATCATCATCTGCTACGTACATCCCTGCTCCGTCCTGACCTCTGTGTTGTATAGCAAAAAGTCCAGTATACAGTTCGGATGAGGCCTTATTTGCGCCCATTACACCTACGATACCACACATAAGATTACCATCGATTTTTTTTATTTTGTTGAAAGACAATTTCACATATATTAGTGGGGGTTTTAAATCTATCGTTTATAAGTTCTTTCTTTAGTGAACTGAATATCGATCACTTTTCACAGACCTTTATGAAGTTCTTGAAGATCTCTTCCCCATATTCAGTATGTTCAACCTCTGGATGGAATTGCAGTCCATATATCTTTCTGTTCTTATGTTTGAATGCCTGTACTGGGCAGTGATCAGAAGTAGCCAGTAGTTCGAGTTCATCGCTCAATTCCTTTATCTCGTCATTGTGAGATTCCCAAGCTACAAATTTTTCTGGTATCCCTTCGAAAAGATCATCTTTGTTTTTTACTATAACCTCGGTTTTACCATATTCTGGATTCTCTGCACTTCCACTCTCGCCACCAAAGAAACGGGCAATGTATTGAGCACCTACACAGATGCCTAGAATAGGAATATCTAACTCTTCGATATACTCATCTGTTCTCCCCAGTTTTAAATTTTCATCCGCGATCCGAGGTGCTCCACCGGACAGAACGAGTCCATCTGCCTTTATTTCCTCTAATGGTGTATTATTAGCGATTATATCAGTTTCTATATCAAGATATTTTAGGACCCTCCATTCTCTATGTGTCCATTGTCCACCATTATCTACTACATCTACTCTCATGATATTCGAATCCTCTACTCAATTAAGATTTTTTTCCTTCAAGATCGCTCTAACGAGCTCTAAGAACAACGGTGCAGGTTTCATCGGTCTTGATTGGAATTCAGGGTGGAATTGACAACCGATGAAGAAGGGATGATCCTCGACTTCTAAGATCTCCATCCTCTTACCGTTATGAGAATAGCCGCTGAATTTCATTCCGTTCTCTTCCATCTCATCTTTGTAATTTAGATTCACTTCGTACCTGTGCCTGTGTCTTTCCTGTATCACAGTATCTTCATAAATATCATGTGCCTGTGTTCCCTCTTCTATGTATATCTTCTCTGCACCCAATCTCATCGTCCCTCCCATATTGTCAATACCTCTCTGCATAGGTAGTAGATCGATGACTGGATGAGGTGAATCGCTATCAAACTCAGAGCTGTTCGCTTTCTCGTAACCGAGAACATTTCTAGCGAATTCTATCACTGAAACCTGAAAACCTAAGCAGATCGTAAGGATAGGTAGTTTATTGATTCTAGCATAATGTACTGCATTGATCTTACCCTCTATACCTCTGGTTCCAAAACCACCTGGGATCAGTATACCATCAACATCTCCTAAAAGGTCTTCTGCACTGTTCTCCTCCAGTTCTTCCGACTCGATATATTTTATATTTATCTTAGTTCTGGTCTCTGACCAGCAGTGATTCAAAGCTTCTTCATGACTCACATAGGCATCTTCCAGATCACAGTATTTTCCTACCAGAGCGATCGTGATCTCGTGTTCTGGATTTTCATAATTATGTAGGAAATTCTTCCAATCGTCCATCTTCATCTCCGGTTCTTCACCCTCTTTTTCTTTCAGTAATTCATGGAGTCCCATCTTGTCCATTACATAATCTGTAAGTCCTTCGTCATCAAGTATCAGAGGGACCTGATATATGTTCTCAGCGTTCGGTGAACTTATCACAGCTTCTTTAGGAACATCACAGAAAAGGGATATCTTCTGTTTCGTGGATTCTTCTAATTTATTGTTGGATCTACCCACCACTATATCCGGTTCTATACCGATCTCACGTAAAGCTTGAACTGAATGCTGTGTCGGCTTCGTCTTCTGTTCACCCACTACATCGAGGACCGGAACTAGCGTAGTGTGTATGAAAAGACAGTTCTTGCTGTCCTCTCCGACCTCCATGTGTAGCTGTCTGCTAGCTTCCAAGAAGGGCATGCTTTCTATATCACCGACAGTTCCTCCCATCTCGACTAAGACGATATCTGCATCCGTTCTATCAGCTGAATTCCAGACCCTCCGATTTATCTCATCAGTGATATGGGGAATAATCTGAACGGTCTTACCTAAATATTCACCTGCCCTTTCTTTCTCTATAACACTTCTGTAGACTTTACCTGTCGTTATATTGTCATCACCACACAAGTCGATATCTAAAAATCTTTCATAGTTACCCAGATCAAGATCGACCTCAGTCCCGTCCCTAAGAACAAAAACTTCTCCATGCTCAAAAGGATTCATAGTCCCTGCATCGCAGTTTAGATATGGATCTACTTTTATCGCAGTTACTGACAAACCTTTAGATTTCAATAATTTACCTAGAGAAGAAGTAACGACTCCTTTCCCTAAACCTGACAAAACTCCGCCCGTGACGATAATAAATTTAGTCATCATTACACGGGATAAGAGTAATATTCACAAGTTGTTTAAACTTTTGGTTTGAAAAAGTGGAATATTATGACACACTATTAAAAAAGAAAAAAAGTTTAACGTTCTACGGTGATCAACTGTTCTTTCCCAAATGTTTCTTTGGCACCGCTCTTCATTTCAAATTCAGCCATGAGAACGCCGTCTTCATAGAAAATTTTAGCACTCTCAAGATTGGATTTGTAGAGCCATACCCTTTTACCTTCTTGTGTTAAAGGACGTTCTTCTTTTGAGAGTAAGCCCAGGTCTACAAGTTTTTTGATCCTTCTATAACAAACAGCTATAGGGATATCGTTCTGTGCAGATATCTCCTTCGCACTTTTAGGCTTGAGATGAGTATGAGCAAGGATCTTGGGAATATAATCATCGCTTAATAGTTCGATTGCCTCTTTCTTATCTAGGTCATCGAGCATAGAGGGAGATATGCTAATTTTCAATATTTATATCTTAGCCCTATTTTCTAAAATTGATAAATCACCGTAATAATCAGATTTGATAACAAAATTTTACGATATTGTAGTTACTGGATGGATCTTTAAATTATTTATCCATCTTCTTTTCAGCTAAATATAAGTGTTACAATATACATAAATTTTGTTAATTTTAAAGGTGAAAATCTCTCGAAAATACATAAGTATGACAAATATGTATGACGTGTCTAGATATTAGATAATATATATACTCCAAATATAGAAGTCCTTATCTTTCTTGATAATCGTAAGAAAAAACCCTTATTAATAACCAACATTGTTAAGGTGATGTCAGAGAAGAAAGAACTCTCCGAAAAGGTACAGTTACTAACGGACCCTTACGCAAAAAGCATACTGGTGGGATGTTTTAATAACCCTATGACAGCTCAGGAAATTAGCTGGGAGTTCAATATTCCGATTGCTGCTACGTATCGAAGGCTTCGTGATCTACAGGACGCGGGCCTGATCAAGAATATAGAAAATAATCGGACCGGGAAGGGTAAGAAAGCATCCTTGTATGAAACCTCTTTGGAAAAGGCCGTTTTGACTTTTGAGGATGGGAAATTTAAGGTTAAGCTTGAACTTAGTGAAGAGGAGATCGAGTCTGAATTGTAGATTTGGACAGAAGATTTCCGTTATTATCTTTTGTGATATTTGTAAGTCTAGATATAAGTATGATTGTTATCATTATCTAGAATAATAATTGAGAACAAAGATATCTCGGTGCTGTCATATGGATGCCTTGGAAAGCTCTCGACTGATAATGGATAAGTACGCAGCTAAGATCTTAGTAGCAACTCATAGAAAACCAAAGAGTGCGATACAATTGAGTAAAAAACATGGAATACCTATCGCTATCTGCTACCGTAGAATACATAAGCTTGAAGAAGCAGGATTTTTGAAGGAAGCAGATAGAGTTCTTACCCAGGATGGTAAAAGAGTCAGCGTTTACAAATCAACGTTAAAGAATGTACACATAATATTTGAAGATGGTAACTTCAGGATTAAGATGGAGAAGAAAAGAGAAACTGGTGAAGATGGTACAGAGGGCTGGAAGAACGTTGAACTGTTAGAACGCTGACGAGTCTTAGCAAGAACCCACTTCCTTTTTTCTATCTATATCAATAATGACCTAAGAGACCTCTGTCTTTAGCTATCTTTTCGAACAATGTGAATAAGACTGTACCAGCTATCACATAGGCAAGGGAATTTGCTATTAATATGAGTATATCTTTAATCGGAAGCTGTAGTAATGTTTTACCATCTATCATCATCGAACTTATCAACCAGTTACCCCAACTGATCGGAACAAGGTAAACTATAGTACCTTGAGTTATGCTTGGCAGGACCAGTAAGAAGATAAACAAAAATGTGAATATCTGATTGGTCGCTTGTACTTTCTTGAATATCAAAGAGAGTCCGCCGATTATATAACCTAGACCATAAACCGCTATTATCGTAAAGAATAGAAGAACGATCACACCGGGTCTTATAGTCAGAAATTCGCCCGTGATCGCCATCATTATCGATAAGAATATGAAGAACAGGATAAGATTGTAAATAAATGAAGATATGACTCGATAAGCGGTGATCCTTCTGAAGCTTGTAGGTGCTAGATAAAGCTGTTCTAAAGTCCCATTCCTAGCTTCTTCTAACAAGGAGTAAGACATACCTTGATAAGCTGAAATGGAAAATAACCATAATGCGAAACCGATGATCGTTCCCTGCAATGTTTCAGTATTCGCCCCAAAGTTGCGCATTCCGAAGAAAACCATCACGAATAGTAAAAGTAAACCGCCGACTGCAGAAGCGGTGTTGAACCAATATCTTTTCAGCTGGATGAGATACTTTTTGAAAACAGCCATAAATATTCGGTGTTCTTTCATTGTAAACCCTCTTCGATGATCTCCATGAAAATATTTTCAAGATCGGTCTCCATGTTTTTGACTTCCTCGATCTCAGCTTTCTTTTCTTGTAAGAAATTGACTATATCGTAGAATGATTGTGGATCTTCTAGTCTAACATGGAGTACTTTCTTACCATTTTTATCTTTGACCTTTGCCTCGGGAGCTATTTTTTTTATTCCTTTCAGGTCAGGTTTCCCGTTAAGGTGGATCTCATACACTCTTACGTTGAATAACTCTTTCAAATTACTTACTTTATCATCTGTTACGATCTTTCCATCATTGACTATTATAACTCGTTCACAAACATCTTCAACCACATTCATATCATGACTACTCAACAGGATGGTTTTCTCCCCATCATCAGTCAATTTTTTTATGAATCTTCTGAGTTCCATCGAAGTTTGAACATCTAAACCTAGAGTTGGTTCGTCCAATAACAATAGATCAGTACCTCTGATCAGGGCACAGCTCAACGCTAATTTCTGCTGCATGCCTCTAGATAGTTTTCTAGCAGGTGTGTCCTCTTTTTCTTGAAGATCGAACATCTGCAGGTATTTCTGGATTTGATCTTCGATCTCTGATTTTGATCTACCTTGAAGTCCACCAAAAAATTCTATGTTCTCTCTAGCTGTAAGTCTCCAATATATATTCCTGTTGCCCTCTAGAACAGCGCTGGTTCTCTCGATGGCTTTTTTATTATTGTTTATTCCATCATAGTTGAAGATCTTGATGTCTCCAGATGTAGGTTTGACCAATCCACATATACATTTTATTGTCGTGGTTTTTCCAGCTCCATTTGGCCCTAAGAAGCCAACTACTTCACCTTTATCGATGGAAAATGAGACATCTTTTAAAGCTGTAGTAGACTCTCCTCTCCATTGAGGATAAACTTTGTTTAGATTCTTGACTTTTAACGCAGTATCCATAGTTCACCTTTCCTTATTTTCTATTGGAAATTGTATTATTATATTTAGTTTTTAAGTAAAATATAGAATTAGAATAAAAGAGATTTTAGTTTGTCTGTTAATTCTAGTTTCAATATATCATAATTAGATTTTGTCAGTTCGAACACCTCTCCATAACCTTCATATTTTTCAATATGATGTCTGTGAAGAACTGCTAGGACAGGTATATCATCGTTTAATCGATCTTTTACTACTTTTTTGAATTTATCAGAGTAAAGTTCCATGGTACCTATCTCGTCAATAACTACTATATCGCAGTCGTCGGAGATATTTTCTAACGATAGTTCTGTGAAACGTTGTAGATCATCCATGTCAACCCTGTATTTACTGACTTTTGGACCTTCTTGCTGGTCAACATGAGAGAGGATCCCCTCTTCACCTGTTTTGATATCTAATAACTTGAATCCTTTTCTCTCACCATTCTTTCTTATGTCCGGTGTTCTAAGACCTTCCGCATTAAGCCCGAGTTCATCTATGATCTGACTTACCATGGTGCTCTTTCCAGAGCGAGGTGGTCCGGTGATGAATATGTTGTTAGATGCCATCGTTTTTTAACAGAAGAAATTAATTTATAAATTTTTAGAAGAAGGAATGGAACACATATGAAACCACCAAAACTATTTATACAACTGTGTAATTGTGCACACAAATGCACAGTTTCTATAAAGTACTAGGATGCGAGCACCGCATAGATATACTCAAAGCACTCCTGGAAGAGGAAGACTACACCTGTATCTGTGAGATGGAAGATGTTATTGACAGGGACAGGTCAGTAGTGTACAGACATTTCAGGAAATTGGAATCAGCCGGTCTGATAGAGACAAGGAGAAACGGTAGAAGGGTTGAAGCTCGCATCAAAGATAAGGATAAGATTAACCAACTTTTCGAGATAACTGAAGAGATGATGAATGAGGTGGAATGATGAAAGTAGAAGTGTATGGCTCAAGCGGATGTAAGAAATGCTCTAAATTGAAGGACGGTATTCAAGAGATTGTGAATAAGATGGACAAAGAGATCGAAGTAGTCAAGGTGGAAGATCCAGTCAAACTTGCAGAAAAAGGGATAATGAGCACTCCTGCAGTGGCAGTTGATGGAGATGTCAAGGCAAAAGGCAGAGTTCCGTCAAATGAAGAGATAAAGAAATTCTTGATGTAA
>CAYSTL010000066.1:0-9318 GCA_964433785.1 uncultured Thermoplasmata archaeon | reverse complement strand
CGTCCCCGACATCTATTATTTTACAAAAATCTATCTGATCCAATAAGATTTTTCACTATTTTTGTCTGATCTTCAATAGAGATTCACACTTTTTTCTTAATATATCATGAACTAAAATTCTGTATAGACACCTGATTCTCAGTAGGATCCAACACCATGACTTTAGCCGGATCTGGTTCTATATCTCTCATCTTCTGATATTCGGTCTGAGACTGCCATGTGGAAGAATTGATCATTATCGTTCCGTGATAGTCTTCGACCTCAGTTCTGTGTATATGGCCAGTGACGAAAACATCTGGTATATCTTCTATCAGCAGATAATCCCTATCTTCGGGTGCTATGGAAGTCTTCTTTCCATAAACGGGTACTAGATGTCTTCTTTTCATCATCTCTCTCATCGCAGTGATGGGTTTGTGATTAGAAACATCTGGTAATAAGTCTGAAAGGTCGTTTATACTGCTGCCGTGGTAAAGTAGTAACTTCAATCCCTCGATATCGAGTAAACACGGGTTTCCATAAAATACTACGTTATCTGGAAACATCTCCTGCACATCTTCTGGAAGCTTTGGTTGAGGTTCTGTATTCCTAACTATATCGTGGTTACCAGGGATTGTGATGATAAGTACATCATCAGGTATATCACTCAGCATCTTTGCAAATTCCTTGTACTGCTCATAGATATCGATTATCTCCAGTTCATCCTCCTGATTCGGAAATATGCCGATACCATCTATAAGGTCACCGGTTATAACGAGATACCTGATATCATGAGCGACTTCATCATCAGAATTCATCCAATCTGTGAACCTGTTCCATTCATCTTTAAGGAACGTATCGCTCCCGACATGAACATCGCCGATGAAAGCGATCTTACCTTCGAATTTTTTATCGGCCATCTTCTTTATCTTAGGGATACCTGGTCTTATGATGTCATCCACAGCGAAGGTAGTGTCATATCCTTCTTTCTGCTCCCATATCTGTCCTTCTGCCAGTACGACCTCATCTTCTAACAGGTTCTTATCGAATGCTTCACTATCGCTTGAAATGAAAGCCTTTATCTTACCGGTCGGATCTTCCAGGGTCAGCATCTTGTTTCCGTTGGCCGTATTGTGTATATCTCCTACCATACCTATTACCTTTGCATCTCCGCTCCTTTTAGCTACTCTTCCTATATCAGAGATCCCTTTAGCCTCTCGTCTTTTAGAGATAATAGTCCTTAACCTTTTGTATCTATCCAGAAAATATTCTTTAAAGTCATCTATAACGCCTGTACAGGTAGATTCTCCAGAGATATCTTTTAAGACTTTTATATCGTCAGGATCTGGTCTTCTACGCTCAGGTCTATCCTCATCCGGTTCTTCTTTTACTTCTCTAACATCTTCTGTTTCTTCTACTCCTTTATCCTTTTCAACTTCGACAAAATTCTGTAAAGTATCTCTCCCTAATGGAAAAGGTAAATTACGGTCTACTTCTATAACATTTTCAACTATAGAAACTGGTTCATCAAATCTATCAAGATATTCCCATGCTTCTGGGGTCAAAACAGTGTTCCTCTCCGCTAGTTTACTGACTATCCTTTCGCGCATCCCAATCAATAACAAATAAGAAATAGAGAACTATTAATTATTTTTTATATCGATCTAGATGAATATTCATGACATCATTAATAGCTTTTAATGCAAACCAATATATAACACCCGATTATGATATTAAAACTGATAAACTATGAAACTAAACTTTCTAGGCGGTGCCTCAGAAGTCGGTGCTTTATCGATGCTGATGCACCACAAAGATATGACAATGATATTTGACCACGGTATGCTACCAGATGATCCGCCGCAGTATCCGATGAGACCACCGTTAGTAGATTCAGCTTTCCTAACTCACTCTCATCTTGATCACTGTGGTATGATGCCATCATTGATCAGGCAGAACGATATCAACGTATTAGCTACTCATCCTACAGTAGAAGTATCAGAGTTACTTCTTTACGATAGTTTGAAGATCGCAGATATCGAAGGATATCCAAAACACTATGAAAAGATGGATATCAAGAACACCAAAGCAGCTTTCGACTTGGTTGGATACAACTCGAAAAGAGATATAGGTGGTATGGAAGTAGAAGTACATTCCTCTGGCCATATACCAGGTTCCAGCATGTTCGAGATCAGGGGAGATGAAACGACTCTGTTCACAGGAGATATCAACACGAGGAATACTCGTCTCTTATGGGGTTGTCATCCTGTTGAATGTGATAACCTGATCATGGAAACCACTTACGGTGGAGAAGAACATCCGGATAGGGAGGAAGAAGAAAAACGCTTTTTAGATACGATAGATGAGACCTTGAAAGAAGGCGGACAGGTGATAATCCCGAGTTTCGCCGTCGGTAGAACCCAAGAACTGCTCATGATTTTGAACGATGCCGATTACGATGTATGGTATGACGGCATGGGCAGGACCGTAGGCAGGATATATTTGAATCATGAAGGATTCATCAGATCCCATAAAGCTTTAGATAAAAGCATACAAAATGCTAATGAAGTCAGGTCTAAGAAATCCAGGAAGAAAGCGAAGGAAGGAGAAGTGATCGTAACTACAAGCGGTATGCTGGAAGGCGGCCCTGTTTTGAATTATATTTCAGAGATCCGTAAAGATCCAAGCAGTTCTATATTACTTACAGGTTATCAAGTGGAAGGAACCAACGGTAGAAGGTTACAGGACCAAGGTAACATAAGAGATAGAGGTGCTACGATACCTGTTGAATGTAAGGTGGATAAATTCGATTTCTCTGCTCACGCAGGTCATTCGGACCTTATCGAATTCGCTAAAGGATGCGACCCTGAGAAGATAATATTATGTCATGGAGATAACAGAGAAGCAGTTGCCGATGATCTTTCTGAATTCGATGTGTATACACCGAAAGAAGGCGAAGAGATAGAGATATAGGATTTTGATAATTGCGTCTAAAATATTTTATCTTACCTCTTTATTAGGGATACAGATATAATGTGGGATCTTTCCGCCAGTTTATCTGTTAGTAGATTCATAGTAGGTATTCTATTTCTTTTCGTAGCTTCTGTTATGGATATACGGACCAGACGGATACCTAACGAGCTATGGATGATTATGTCAGGTTTTGCTGCCGGGCTTCTCTTTATACAACTGTTCATGAAAGGTGTCAGCTGGGAATTTTATCTGATATTCGTACCTATCGGTGTGTTGTTGGCGGAAGCCTTTGTCGAGAGACCACCGATAATCAAGGATAGAAATGTAAATTTCGTTATGATCCCATATATCGTTGTTCCGATCGTTACTGTCGTCTTTCAGATATATACTTTGAAAGGAAACCTGTTCTTCTGGTCGATGATGACCATACCTATCATAATGCTGATCGTGTTCGTTCTTTACTATTTTTACATAATCTATGGTGGAGCAGATGCCAAGGCGCTCATCGTTATCGCACTTCTAGTTCCACTGTATCCTCACGTTCCATATCTGACACACATGGCCGGATCTGAATTACTCTTGGATCTGATGCAGATATACTTCCCGTTCACGTTGGTAGTGATGCTCAACGCTTCCGTACTATCTCTTTCACTGCCGATCTCATATATCGTTAGAAATATCATCAGAAAAGACCTGAAATTCCCAGAGATGGTGTTCGGTTATAGAAAAAAAGTGGATGATATAGAGGATTCGTTCGTATGGCCTATGGAGTATTACCATGAGGGCGAACATGTTGTTGAAAAATTGAGTTTAAGACCTAAAAAAGATCCTGATGATGCTATCCAGAGTTTGAAGGATCATGATGTAGAGACCGCCTGGGTGAAGCCTAAGATCCCGTTCATCGTGTTCATCTTTCTCGGATTCGTACTGTCATTTGTTATAGGTAATCCAATGATATATATAGTCAAATTATTTTGATCGGCTTGGGGAAAAAATAAAGATATGTTATTAAGTAATAAAACCTTGCGAAAGGTTTAAATATAAAACCCAAAGTTGCATATATAAAATGTATATGTTTGGAGGTTAAAGAGAGTTGCGTATAGAAGGGTATATAGA
Organism: uncultured Thermoplasmata archaeon; assembly: GCA_964433785.1. Classification (GTDB taxonomy): domain Archaea; phylum Thermoplasmatota; class Thermoplasmata; order Halarchaeoplasmatales; family Halarchaeoplasmataceae; genus CAYSTL01. The sequence goes on along the minus strand of CAYSTL010000066.1, from coordinate 5,253 downwards.
TTCTATTTCTCACGATGGGAAGATTATAGCTAGATTTCCCAGGATGATCAGTTTAAATACCCCAGTCAAAGATATTAGAAATAAAAAGATAGGAAAGATCGATTGGATCTTCGGACCTGTTGATGAACCCTATTTTGAAATCGAACCTCAAAACAAATCTCAAAAAACTCTCTCTTTAATCGGAAACAAGGTCTATTTAGAGGAGGATAAAAATGGAAAATGAATTGAATATCGATAATAAAAAGAAGAAGAGAGGAGATGCGGTTGAGAAAGTCACAGAATGTCCCGAATGTGGCAGTAGACATCTCGCCCAAGATTATGATAGAGGAGAACTCATTTGTGAAGATTGCGGTTTAGTTATTGATAATCAGTATATCGATGAAGGTCCTGAATGGAGAGCCTTCGACATGAAGCAGGAAGAGAATAGAGCACGTACCGGTGCTCCTATGACACAGATGGTCCACGATAAAGGACTGTCAACTGGTATCGATTCATCCAATAGAGATTCTTACGGTAGGTCTATTCCTAGTAAGAAGAAAGCCCAGATATATCGTTTGAGAAAGTGGCAGAGGAGGATAAGGGTCTCCGATGCGACTGAAAGAAATCTTGCCTACGCGTTGACTGAGATGGACAGGATGGCTTCTACCATGGGTCTTCCAAAGAATATCAGGGAGACTGCAGCTGTGATCTATCGTAAAGCTGTCAAAAAGAACCTGATCAGAGGTAGAAGCATAAACAGCGTGGTCGCAGCTTCGCTGTATGCTGCCTGTAGAAAAGCAGGCGTTCCAAGGACTCTGGATGAGATAGCTGAAGCGACTTCTTCCGATAGGAAAGAGATCGGTAGAACATACAGGTTCCTTAGTAGGGAATTAGTGTTGAAACTGAAACCGACCAAGCCTCAGGAGTATCTGAGCAGGTTCTGCAGTGAGCTCGGTCTGAGCGGTAAGGTGCAGAAGCTGGCTAAGAACATAATCGATAAAGCTGAGGATAGAGAGCTTATATCTGGTAAAGGCCCGACTGGTTTAGCTGCAGCATCGATCTATATCGCGTCTATAAATGCGAACGAAAGAAGGACACAGAGGGAAGTGGCCGATGTGGCCGCTGTGACTGAAGTGACTGTCAGGAACAGGTATAAAGAACTGGTCGAGAAGCTGGATATAGATATAGAAGTCTAAAAACACCTTTTCACTTTTCCTTTAGTTTTCCAAAAGTAAATTATGTGAGTTGTAGTATCAGGTATCCATGACTCAATTACTGTATATGGACGATATCGAGAGTAATTATATCAAGGAATTTGAGGCTACGGTAGAGAGAACTGGTGAAGATTTTGTTGTTTTAGATAGATCAGCTTTCTATCCCGAAGGTGGAGGACAACCTTCAGATAATGGTGTGTTGAAGTGGGATGATGAAGAATCTGAAGTGGTCAATGTCGAGAAAAAAGGAGATGTTGTTCACAGATTGGAAGGTGAAGTACCTCCTGAAGGTACTGAAGTTGAATGTGAATTGGATTGGGAGAAAAGATACGAACACATGAAACTCCACACAGCTCAGCACCTATTTTCCGCCGCAGTCTACGACATGTACGGCGGTTCTACTGTAGGTAATCAGATATATACAGATTATTCTAGGGTAGATTTCGAACCCGTAGATCTCTCAGAAGATGATATCCAGGATATCGAAGATGCGGTGAACAGGATGATCGAAGAGGAACATCCAGTGAGCATCTATGAAGAAAAAAGGAGTGTGCTGGAAGAGAAGATAGAAGGAGACAGAGTCAATCTGGACCTACTTCCCAAATCCATCAAGGTTTTGAGAGTTATAGATATCGACGGATACGATATCTGTCCCTGCGCCGGTACTCACGTCAGGAATACTGAAGAGATCGGTGGTGTGAGTATTACGAAGATGGAGAACAAAGGTAAGGATAGACAGAGAATATACTACGAGTTGGAGTGAAAATAATAAAAAAATTAGGGTTGAGAACCCTGAAATCTTTTAGAAGTCTGTCTGCTTTTCAAATTGGTCGAATTGTTCGTCCTTCTGAAGCTTGTTACCTTTTCCTTTGAATTCATCTTTAGCTAGGAACAGTAAGATCAGTGCTACCAGCGATAGTATAGAACCTGCAAACATAGGTCCTATGGAGAATATACCTAATATCGATCCTATAACCGCTATCATCCAGTGAACCCTCTTGATGGCAAATATACCACCGACCAATAGGAACAGACCAAATATCAATGTGATTGCTCCGCAGACATTTAAGACCGTATTGACCAGATCTGAACTTATCTGTTCTCCAACTTGATCTTCTACATTACCGACGTTGACGTCTAAGAAAAGGAAACTTGCTGCATTGAAGACTGCAAGGAGAAAAGCTATTATCATCAGTACACCAGCTATCATGGGTTTCTTACTTTTTTCTTGATACCTATTTTTGACTCCATCCATAATTAACTAACTCCTTTCAATTTTAGTCAGTTATTGTATTGTTATGGGAAAAATCTATTTAAATATTTATCACAGTTTTTTGTTAAAATATTGGTTTATTGAGAAAAAGATATCTCATCAACTGCTCTCCTCATTCATCCCTTCCAGAACGTATTTCTCGATCTTGTCTTTCTTGATACTCCATGCTTCATCCAGAGCGTTCTTTATGAATCTCCTATCGTGAGATGCGATCAGGACACCACCGTCATATTCCTGGAGTGATTTCTCTAGTTTCTTTCTTTTTTCTATATCCAGATTATTGGTAGGTTCGTCCAAAAGGATAAGATTACAGCCTTCAAACATCATCTCAGCCACTGAGAGTAGTGTTTTTTCACCACCGCTTAGTTCAACCACTTCTTTGAAAACATCGTTACCTCTGAATCCAAACGATCCTAGATAATTCCTCAGCTTTTCTTCCTTATCCTTTGCGAGATGACTGGTATCACCGTTTATGGGTTTGTGGTCTCCGTATGTCTTTTCCCAGATATCGTCTAGAACAGTGTAATCTTCCCTCGCAGGTTCGAACTCTTGCGCATGATATCCTATCTTCGTCTTTTTACTCACATCGACGTTACCAGAATCTGCGGTATCTTTTCCCGTTATTATATCCATGAGTGTCGATTTACCAGAACCGTTTGGTCCCATCAGAGCTACTTTGTTTCCCAGTTTTATGTTGAAATTTAGGTTCTCGAAAACGATATCATCATAACTTTTCTTCAAGTTGTTGACTCTTACTAGATCGTAATTATCCGGAGTTTTCTTCAAATTGAGATTTATGTCCACTTCTTCGGAATGCAGTTCTTCTCTCAATCTGTCCCTTTTATCTTTTAACTCCTCCAATCTTTTTATACGATCTTTTTTGATCAGGTCTCCACCACCGCTGGCTTGATTCTTCAAATGTTGGATAGCTGCTTTCTCACTCTTCACTTTGCGTATCAGTCTTTCGAGCTTGATCTCTTTGTTCACTGTCTGGGTCTCTTTCTTCTTTTTGTATTTGGAATAGTTTCCCTGATATACATCTATCTCAGCATCGTCAAGTTCCAGGATCTTTTCGACAGTATTATCCAGTAATTCCCTGTCATGTTCCACTATGAGATAGGTTCCTTCAAACCTGTTCAAAAAATTCTCGAAGTACTTCTTAGCTTCTATGTCTAGATGATTGGTGGGCTCATCCATTATGAAGAAGTCTACGTCCTTGTATCTTGAGAAAAAATTAGCCAATTCTACCTTTCTCTTCTCTCCACCACTGAGGTTTCTTACTTTCTTATCGAGCATCGATTCATCGAAGTTGAAATCGTTAAGCAGGATGTTTTTGGATATACCTTTCGAACTGTCAGTATGATCGTCATGAAGGGCGTTCATCAGTTTAGAATATTTTTGAGCAGCCTCACTGTACTCTTCCGTGGTAGGATCTTCTTCCTCAAGGATCCTCTCGTACTCCTCCATCTCCTGTATCTTGTCTTCATCTGCTTCCTCCTCATCCCCGAGTTCCTCTTGAACAGTATTATCTCTATCTAGAGTGATCTCTTGAGTAAGATAAGAGAATGATATCCCGTTGACTATGTTCACGCTCCCGGTATAATAATCATCCTCACCAGTGATTATATCCAACAATGTAGATTTGCCCTCACCATTTGGACCTATAAATCCAACTCCCTCACCCTTCTCGATCGTGAAGGATATATCTTTCAATATCCTCCTATCACGGATTATTTTGTCCAGGTTCTCTACATTGAGGAGCATGTCGGGAGTCAGACTGATAAAAGAATAAAAGTGTTGTGCTGGAATAAAGTCTAATAATTTCATGATATAACTATTATTTATTTTTTGATTAATAGATGATGTTGGATAAATTATATTAACCAGATTTAAGGTATCAGGTACTGTTCCAAAATGAGGGCTTGATAATGTCATATAAATATCTTATAGTGGTTTTCATCGTTCTTTTATTTCTTTTAAATCCTTTTTCATTAAGTTATTCTGGTAGTCATATAGAAGATGAAAACACTATAGATGAGAATCAAATAGATTATGAAAATGATATTACCAATAATCACTCATCAGGCACAACAGATATTGGCCTTCATGATATAAAAGACTCTCATGAGTATTATAGAAATGATCTCAGGTTTACTTTTCATAATATAAACGAAGATGAATTAAACAAAGTTAGAAAAGCTTTCCATATAGATTCATTTGAAAATGGTCAAGGCAATATCATATGGAACAAGAAGAATGTAGAAGATCTGGTAAAAGAGACTAAAGTTGTAGATAATACTGATTTTTTAGGCGGTGATATACCCAGTTCTAAAGATCTATCTACTAGTACTTATTTTCCTGAGATAAAGGGTCAGGGCCTTCAGGGATCCTGTGCCGCTTGGGCTATCACGTATTATGCTTACGGATTCCTAGAAGCTAAAGATAACAACTGGACTGATGCATCTGAAGGTAATCCAAGACACCTTATGAGTCCATCTTGGACTTATAATAAAATCCATTGTGAGGGAAATGGAACATCTATCAGACAGAACGCTGAGATCATCAAAGATTGGGGTGTCAGTACTTGGTCTAACCTGACCTATGATCAGAATGATGATGTGAGCTGGGGCAATGAATCAGCTTTCAGAGATGCGGTTAAGCATCGTGGTAAGGAACTGTATTATCTGGGGTATGATAATTCTACTACAATCAATGACCTTAAAGCTTTATTAAATTCTGAAATACCTGTCACTTTTTCGATAGATTCTAGCCAGTTCTCTGATGCCT
>CAYSTL010000065.1:0-9472 GCA_964433785.1 uncultured Thermoplasmata archaeon | reverse complement strand
CAATTTCATCTCTCTAGCCAATAGATAGAATACCAGTGCTAATGATTTTCTACCTTTATTGTTCGTTGGCAGAGCTATGTCAACGTTTTCTAAGGTATTATTGGTATCCACTAAACCTATGATAGGAACACCTACGTTGACACCTTCTTTTACAGCCTGTCTATCTGCAGAAGGATCGATAACGATCAGAACTTCAGGTTCGACGAACTGGTCTAATGAAGGATTGGTAAGTGATCCTGGAATAAATCTACCTGCAAAACACGAAGCACCAACAACATCAGAAAATGTTTCTATCGGTTTTTTACCATACTGACGTGCTGAAACCAACAGTATCTTCTCCGGTGGGAACCTTGATAAGAACTTAGCTATAGTGCTTATTCTCCTATCTGTCTTTTTAACGTTCAGTACGAATAAACCATCGTTTCTTACTTTGAATATGAACGGTTTCATCGCCTCGGTTTTCTGCTGTGTACCTATATGTACACCTGCTGTCAAGTAAGTATCCTCTTCAACTAACATTTCTTCTTGCTCTTCTTCAGTCATTGTTCTTCCTCTCTGATAACAGAAATGGGAATCACACCTTTTTCAAACTCTTTAATCGCCAAATCGATCGGGTCTAATTGGTAGTCCTTCTCTTCCAACTTTAACATAGTTGGAGCGCCCAATGAGATCTGAAGGGCTCTGGCACCTATAATTCTGGCTTTCTCATAGCGTGTATATTCCCTAGTCATGTTTTCCTAGCCTTTTCTGGAAGAAAGGGTCCTATTATAAGTTTTTTGCTCCTAATTCTAACAAGAACCCTTTATTCCGATTTAAAAAAGGTTAAGATTTTTTTCATTATAAAAATTTGGGTGCAAAGTAAGCGAAAACAGTTATATAATTAATAAATATCGTTTGAATTGATGGGTTATAAAGTCGTTGTTCTGATGTCTACAGGTATAGATTCACCGGTCGCTGCTCACCTTATGGGTAAAGCAGGTGCCGATGTGAATATACTATATGTTGACAATGGATCATTTACAGGTGATGATGAAAAGGACAAACTGAATTCTATAGTCGATAAGCTTAGCCAGACCCATCATGATGTCGATCTCTACGAAGCGTTTTTTGAAGAAATCCAAAGAGCGATATCATCGAAAACAGACCCTCATTTCCAATGTATTTTATGTAAAAGGATGATGTACCGTGCCGCTGAACGATTGGCGAAAGATATAGATGCTGATGCGATCGTCACAGGAGAATCCATGGGACAGGTCGCCTCTCAAACTCTGTCTAATCTTCAGACGCAGGATTCAGTGGTTGGGATACCGATCCACCGACCTTTGATCGGTCTGGATAAGAACGAGATCATCGAGATCGCAAAAGAGATCGGTACTTATGAGATATCCATAAGACCTGGTGTTTGCTGTCTACTCACTCCTGATAAACCAAGAGTAAGAAGTGAGATCGATGAATTAGAAAATTTAGAGGAATCGTTAGAATACAAACTTTTGATCGAATCTCTAAAATTTAGAAAGAAGAGATGATGTCAGTCTCCGATATATCTTGAGTAAAGCGATTTTGCCTTCTTTGGGTCATCTGTACCATCAACGATCAATCTTCCATCTTTGAAAAGGTTCAATTCATGATTCTCTAAATGGATCCTTAGCATCGACTTTCCTTTCATCTCTGTTTTATCAAATCTCTCTTTGATCTTATTCAAGTCCAATTCAAGTTTTTCTGCTGGTGTTATCTGGACTGAATTATCACCGTGTATCTCTACATCTACATCTTTTTCTTTGAAGAGGAACTCAAAATCTTTTTTTCCACAAGTTCTACAGTTTTCTCTTTTGTTTACTCTGACCAGATCATAGTCATTCTGCCAGAGATCGATCGTGAGCATCTCTTTTCTAGGTTCACTTCCTGTTATATGTTTAACAGCCTCAGTAGCTGCGATATTACCCATTATTCTTGGGAGGGTGAACAGAACACCAGCAGTTTCAGTAGTCTTAAGAGATCCTCTTTCTGGTTTTTCAGGCATCAGGCACCTTAAACAGGGTCCTTCATCAGGTATAATATTGAGATTCATACCGTATGTTTGAAGAACAGATGTGAATATCCATTTTTTGTTGTTTTTAACACATGCATCATTTATTATGTACCTGGTTTTCATGTTGTCAGTTGCATCGAGTACTATGTCTACATCCTCTATTAGCTGTTCTATGTTGTTAGCGTTTATGTGTTCAGCAACGGGATCTATCATAACTTCTGAATTGATGTTTGCAAGCCTTTCAGTTCCCGCTTCCACTTTTGGTTCATCGAGGTTGTTTTCATCATATAGTATCTGATGGTTCAGATTTGATATCTCTACATAATCCCTATCTACTATTCTTATAAACCCAACTCCAGCTCTCGTTAGAGAGTCAGCTATAGCTGATCCTAAAGATCCCAGACCCATAACGGCGATTCTAGCGTTTTCTATCTTCTTTTGTCCTTTTTCACCTATCTCTGGTAATGCTTTATGTCGGTCATATCTGCCCATGTTAATACTAGTGTATATAGATAAATAAAATTTTTGAGATGATTATGAATTATTAAGGGAAAACAATAAACCTATCTTATCAAATTTGGAACTGATGAAGAAATCGATGTGGTTTGCTTTAGGCGCGATCATCTCATTATCCATATTGATAAGAACTATACCTCTGTTTGGAAATTCGTTATGGGGCATAGATTGTGGTGAATATGTTTATTATACAAATCAGTGGGTTACTGGAAGTAGAACGTACCTGAGCGTGGATGGATGGGGTCAGGCCTACCCATATTTTCCAGGGATGCTGATAGTTGCTAGTTCATTTCATCTTCTGTCCGGCATGTCTGTCACTTCCTCTACCATGTTTGTCCCGGTCGTTCTTTCTGCATTATCACCTCTCTTCATCTTTTTACTGGTGCATAAAATCACTAGAAATAAAAAAGTCTCATTGATATCATCTTTGTTTTTTACAATCTTACCACCCGTCATCTATAATTATTCGCAACCAAAGCCAGAAACATTGGGTGTGTTCTTATTTCTATTCATTCTAACTTTGATAGTGACCACAAAAGATAACGACAAGATGGGTATACTGCTGGTGATTTCCTCCATCGCTTTGATCTTAACACATCATCTGACTTCTTACTTCGTGATTTTATTTTTGGTCGGAGGATTTTTCGTAGTAACTATTTGGAGAAATAAAAGAAAACCTTTAGAGATAAAAAGGATCTATTTCTATATCTTTTTTGCTGTCCTTACTATCTCTTATTGGTTATCTGTTCCTACTTTTAGAGTCAACAGATTATACGAAGCACTGATATTTCCCTGGTATTCAGTGGTGATAGTTCCTTTTCTAATACTTCTTTTTATCTATTTGGTGGCTAGATATAGAGAAAGGATCGATTATATTATGCCTATCAATCTACATAAGCAGGATGTTCGAAGATTTATAAGGATCTCGATTGTGACTTTAATGCTGACTATCCTTCTTTTATCTGCAGTAGCCTTTGGGTACTTCACAAAAGAAGCACAGATCGGATTTTCGGTATATCTATACCTCCCAACTATGATCTTGGGTCTATTCTCCCTTTTTTCCAGAAAGATCGTAAAAGCTTATGATCAGGGACCGTTTGTTCTTGGATGGTTGTTATTTACAGCATTTTCTATAGCAGCCGGGCTCATCTCAGGATCAACCTCTTTAAGGCCTATGAGACATGTGAGCTTTTTCATAATTCCGTTGACATTGCTATTTGGATTGGGTATTTATCAGTTTTACCAGGTTTACAATCCCTCTCTTGATAAGAAGAAAGCGGTAGTTTTTGGGAGTGTAGTTATACTTTTGATCGCTTTGAACTTACCATTATCATATCCCAGCCAACAGGTCATATCGGGATATGACGAGGGTACTGAGTGGGATGATCTAGAAACATTCTACTGGATGAACGGTTTTGAAGGCAAGATCGCAACTGACCATAGGATGAGTGCCGGGGCTTTTTCTGTCGGAATCATCAATGTAACATGGACAGAAGGTAAACCTATGTTTTTCTCGTCAAAGCCAGGTGATGCATATCAAACCATGAGAGAATTGAATGTTTCATATTTTGTGTATGATATGGAGATGAAGAAGGGATCTGCTATTGAACCCGGTGTAACCCCTAAACCCTTGAATGAGGAATTATTAGAGGGGTATAAGGAAAATATGTACGTGTTATACTCGTCTAAGGAGTGCAGAGTTTTTTCATCACCATGACTTTTTACCCCGAAAAATTTAACTCATTATTTTACTTATAAATAATGTGAAATAAAGATGAAAAAAGAGAAGATGATATTAAAGGTTGTAACCGCGATACCAAAGATTTTGAAGAGAGAGATATACAAAAATCGTAGGTCTACCCCTTTTCTCATATCGATATCATTCTTGATATCATTGATTTTATCTAGATTATGGGTTGTTTTGTTAAAAGCAGATTCTACTAATTCAGCTGTAGGAAATGCTACTTTTTCAGCAGGAAAGAATCTGGTATTAGGCGGATATCACATACATCATATCACCTATGGCATAATATTGATGGCAATCGCTGCTTGGCTTGCTATAAATTATTGGAGCAGTGCTGTTGCGAGGATAAGTTCGATACTGTATGGTGTAGGACTAGGTTTCATCGTAGATGAGATCGGATTTATAATAGGTGGAATCGAGCCTTACAGAGCTGATGATGAAGTGTTTTATATCGCTGTATTGATAGTCGGTAGTCTACTTAGCATAGTTTACTTTCCATCATTTTATAATTCAATAAAGAGAGATATGTTACGGTGGAAAAGGATCATCTTTGATTAGCATGTTTACAGTAATCAGATACAGGACATCTATCACACGAAGGATCGTTTTTAAAACAGTAATTTTTCCCTAACTCCACTATCAGGGCGTGTACTTCCTGAAGTTTTAGCAGGTCTTTACCTAACGAATCCTCAAATAAGTTCTTTATTTCATCATATGAACCGTCTATCTCAAAACACCTATCCATGATCCTAAATGTGTAAGCATCTACCACGAAACTTGGTTCTTCTGCAGCGTATAGTATTATACTATCTGCAGTTTCTGGCCCTATCCCTTTTATTTCTAGGAGTTTTGTTCTCAGATCATCCTCTGTAAATAATTCCTCTATACCATTCATATCTGCTATTAATCTTGATATGCGTTTCAAACGAGAGGTCTTTTGTCTATAGAATCCAGTAGGTTTGATCAAATCGTATAACTCCTCATCATTGGTATCAAGGATCTTTTCAGGTGAGAGCAAATCTTTCTCTTTTAGATTGTCGATAGCGGTTTCGACGTTAGTCCAACTCACATTTTGAGTGAGTATAGCCCCTACAATAACCTCGAATCTAGTCTCACCCGGCCACCAGTTCTGATCACCGAATTCTTCCAATAGGATCTCATAAAGTTCCTTTATATCTTCCATCGATTTTCCCAACAAGGAACTCGTATATTACATTCATCCTTATTCAATTTCACTAGATTCACTGAGGACCCCATAAAAGTATTATATCAAATCGCTGAGTGAATATATTATATGAGGAATCGTGGAACCACAGATCTACCCCTTCATGGTGGGAAAGCTCCCAGATGGCTGTTTGATAGGATGGTCAGATTGAGTAAAGGTATCACTGAAGTTATCGTAGAGGAGTATGGTGTTGATGAATTCATAAAAAGGATAACAGATCCGAACTGGTTCCAGGCCCTTTCGTGCACCATCGGATTTGATTGGCATTCGAGCGGTACGACGACCACGACCTGCGGAGCTTTGAAGGTAGCTCTGGATCCACAGGAACACGGGATCGCGGTTGCTGGTGGAAAAGGTAAGGCTAGCAGAAAAACACCTCAGGAAATATCTGAGATCGAGGACATCTTTTCGATAAAACCAACTAAGATCGATGATCTCGTATATTCTTCAAAACTCTCAGCAAAAGTAGATAATTCATGCATACAAGATGATTTCAGGCTTTACCATCATTCGTTCTTTGTCAGTGAAAATGGAAATTGGGGTGTGGTTCAGCAGGGCATGGAGGATGAAGCAGGTTATGCAAGAAGGTATCACTGGCTTTCGGATCTTGTACATGAATTTGTGAATGAGCCTCACAAAGGTGTAGCTTGTGATCAAAAAAAGAATGAAGTATTGAACATGACCTCTCAGCAAAGCGAGGAGACTAGAGATATAAGCCTTGATCTTATAAATGATGGACCTTCACATCTACGTAAATATCTAAGTTCTAAAGGTCAAACTACTCTATCCGATTTTACAAAAAAGGAATTGAAATTCCCTGAACATCACGCTGTACTGGATATGGATATATCAGAGAGAGGCTGGAACGTGCTTAATGATGCCTATGAGATACAACCTTCCAATTACGAAGAACTGATATCTTTACAGGGTATGGGCCCTAAAAAGATCAGAGCTTTAGCTCTGGTTTCTGATCTGATATATGGAAGTGAACCGAGCTGGGAAGATCCAGTTAAATACAGTTTTGCTCATGGTGGTAAGGATGGCACTCCTTATCCAGTTGATAAAGATGTTTATGACAATACTATCAAGACTTTAGAAGAAGATATAAAGAAGTCTGAGGTCGAGGAAAAAGATAAGAAAAAAGCGTTGAAAAGATTATCTGATCTGTTAGATGAAAGGTGAATTTACCAATTTTGAAAAGTGACCACAATATTTATAATTAGGTACCTTCGTAAATTAATAAGTAAAGCGGTGGTTGTTTGGACGAAGACGATTTAAAAGGAACTTCAAAAGAACTGACGAAGCAGATCGAGGAGCTTCAGAAGAAGCATCAAAGACTTTCGAGTAACTATGATAACAGCGAGAATAGAGATTACGTAAAGAGTGAACTAGAGAGATTAAAACGTGAAACTAAAGAACTAAAAAAGGAACTAGCAAGGTTGAAGAAACCGCCATTACTCGTAGGGATGGTCAAAGAGAACCTACCAAATGATCAAGCCGTTATCGAAAGTTCAACAGGACCTGATTTTATTGTGAATGTTGCTGATTTTCTACCAGGTAAGAAGTTAAAACCTGGTACTAGAGTTGCATTGAATAAACAGACTCTATCCATAGTAAAAACATTACCTTCATCAGTGGATCCAGACATCATGGGTGCTGAGATATTGGAAAGACCTTCAGTTACCTACGATGATATAGGTGGATTAGAAGATCAGATCCGTGAAGTTAAAGAGACCGTTGAAGAACCTTTGCTTTATCCTGAAAAATATGGTCGGATAGGGATCGAACCACCTAAAGGTGTCCTTCTCGTAGGACCACCAGGAACTGGTAAAACCATGATAGCTAAAGCAGCTGCACACAGGACAGATGCTACATTCATCAAGTTAGTAGGCTCAGAACTTGTTCAGAAATATATCGGTGAAGGAGCTAGGATGGTCAGAGAACTTTTCGACATGGCGAGAGATAAGTCACCTGCGATAATATTTATCGATGAAGTAGATTCAGTGGCAACACAGAGACAGGAGCAGGCAACATCCGGAGATAGAGAAGTTCAGAGAACTATGATGCAGTTATTGGCTGAATTGGATGGATTTGAGCCGTTATCCAATATTAAGGTGATGGGCGCGACAAATAGGCCAGAGCTATTGGACAGGGCTCTTTTAAGGCCTGGTAGATTCGATAGGATCATACATATACCAAAGCCCGATGAGGATGCTAGAAAGGCTATCTTTAAGATACATATGAGAGATATGAACATTTATTCTGATGTTAGTATCGATAAGCTCTCCTATAGAACAGATGAAGCTAGTGGTGCGGATATCAAAGCCATCTGTACTGAAGCTGGTATGTTCTCGATAAGAAAAGATAAGGACAAAGTTACTCAGCAGGACTTCATAGATGCTATTGAAAAGGTGATGTCTGATACTGAAGAGAGAAAGATAAAGAAACAAGTAATGTATGCTTGATTAAAATACTATTCTTCATCATTTTCTTCTACAAATTCTTCTATAATAAATGGACCTATGTAACCACATTCGTTACAGTGGTATTTATAGCCCGTTACAAAACCTGCTTCAGGCACTATATTTGTACTGCCACATTCAGGACATTTCAAAATTTTGCTTTCTTTTGTCATCTTATTTAGCCCTTATATTTTTGAATATTACTGTCCCCTGGTTGTAACAGTCGGGTTCATCGTAAGGGACATCCATCTCCCCCTCCTGACTCTAACCAGGGGATTGTTTAGCCTTGGGGTTGGTCCTTAATCATCACTAGATGTTTTCATCTTGTTCATAAGGGGACCCATCAAGACCATTTCCCGGTACTTGCATCATGGATCATCGTGCTGGGGTACTCCCCATGATCTTCTTAACCGGGTAATTATTACACAAGGCTTCTGTTATTTTAATCAAACGGAATGCTTGTAGGATTGAGATCATCTTATACAATTTTTAATGAACATTTTATAAATAATTACAAAATAAGACTGGATAACTTTTATAGAGTTAAACCATAACCATTTTATAAAACCTTCAACCATCTGTCTAAATAATTTAAGAATTAATCATTGGAGGTCTGTGATGCCTACACCCCAAAAGAAGAAGCACCCAAAAAAAGATGAGAGAATATTGCTCATAGCAAGTTACAGAGAACATTATTCTGATCAGTCTCTACAGAAGATAAAGAATATAATTGAGAAGGAAAGACCAGATAAAATTATAGTGCTTAAAGTAATTGAACAGCAGCCTATCCCTGAGATGGTGGATGCTAAAGTAGGGATGAAAGAAAAGAACGATTTTTTAGACACGGTTCTTGAGGAAAAGAAAAATCAGGCTGACGAATATGCTGAAGGTATATTATCGATAACTGATAAGATAGATATCCCGACCGATGTACATCTTAGAAAGGGTAAAGAAATATCGGAAGAGATAATAGAGGATACGGAGATCATGGATGCATATCACATTATAATACATGGTTCCAAAAAGGACAAATTGGAAAAGTTTTTAGATGGAAGTGTGGCCAAAAAAGTTAAGAAAGGAATGCCTAAAAGAAACATTACTTATCTCGAATAATGTGAGAAGATTATGGTGAGTATAGCTTCTATAAAAAAGAATGACCTGATCAGGAATAACATATTTCAGGCAGTTTTGGGTCTTAGTCTATTTTTCATCTTTGTATACTCGATTTTTACTTTTTCTTCGGATCCAGAAACATTTTATGGATTGGCTATACTTTTCCTAGCAGTTTATTTTTGGCTTTTAACACCCATCTCTTATATGCTGACTGCATTTCTGATAATATCATTTTCAGTCATATTGGGGATTTTGAAGCCAACTGAAGCGTTCACCGGTTTTGCTTCTTCTACCATATTCTTCCTTTTGGGAGCTTTTATCCTTGCTCTCACAATAGAAAAACACGGTCTCCATAAACGGATAGCATTAGTTATGTTGAAACG
>CAYSTL010000064.1:0-9509 GCA_964433785.1 uncultured Thermoplasmata archaeon | reverse complement strand
CTAGAAAACAAAGAAAGAGGAGAGAAAACGCACCTCATCATAAAAAGAGAAAGATCATGTCATCGCACCTTTCAGAAGATCTGAGAGATAAATACGATGTCAGGAGTATTCCTGTTAGAGAAGGTGATGAAGTAGAAATAATGAGAGGTGCATGGAAAGGTCATAGGGACAAGGTAGCCCAAATTGATAGAAGGAACGAGAAAGTGTATATTGAAAATGTTACAATTCAAAAATCGGATGAATCTAAAGAGCCTTACGGCATTCATCCCTCAAATTTAAAGATTACAAACTTAGATTTGTCAGACCCTTGGAGAAAAGACAAAGTAGAAAGCATGAACGAGGAGGGTAAATAATGAAGAGACATAATAAAAGGTACGGAGCACCAACAGAAAAATGGGGCATTCCAACTAAAGATGGTTTCTGGGCACCGAGCAGCAGCTCAGGATCCCATCCAAGAGATAGGAGTGTTCCATTAGTAGTGGTTCTAAGAGACCTGCTTAAATACACTAATTCCTCAAGAGAAGCGAGGATAGTGATAGGTGAAAGAAAAGTACTTATCGATGGGAAGCCAGAGACTGATCACAAAGCTCCAGTAGGTTTGATGGATATTGTATCCTTGAAGGATCTGGATGAACATTATCGTGTTCTCTTTGATCAAAGAGGTAAGATCAAACTTTTACCAGTTGAAGAAGATGAGCAGCATTGGAAGCTTTGCAGGATAATTGGTAAGACCACTCTTAAGGATGGTGTTACTCAATATAACCTACATGATGGTAGGAATTTCCAGGATGAAGATGGTGGAAAATATAACACCAAAGATGTTTTAAAGATATCTGTACCGGAACAAAAAGTCATGGATCATTACAGATTCAAAGAAGGAAGCATGGCGATGATCACAGGTGGAAAACATATCGGTGAAATAGGAACTATCGATGAATACGAAGTAGTCAAAGGACCTCAACCGAATCTAGTTCATTTTGAATCAGGCAAATCTACAGTAGAAAAGTATGTATTCATGATCGGAGAAGATAAGCCTGTGATAAAGATACCTGAGGTGGGAATAATATGAATTACGATAATCCGATGAGAGAACCTCAGATAGTCAAGTGTGTAGTGAATATCGGTGTAGGTCAAGGCGGAGAACAATTGAGAAAAGGATTTCAAGTGATAGAGATGCTGACAGGACAAGAGCCCGTTGAAGGTATAGCAAAGACTACGAACGCTGATTTTGGAATCAGGCAGAATGAACCTATTTCATGTAGAGTTACACTCAGAGGAGATAAGGCAAAAGATTTCTTAGAGGACGCCTTCTGGGTCAAGGAGAAAACATTGTACAAGAAGAATTTCGATGATCATGGGAATTTTTCCTTTGGAATATCTGATTATACAGATTTTGAAGGTATGAGTTATGATCCAAATATAGGTATATTTGGTATG
Organism: uncultured Thermoplasmata archaeon; assembly: GCA_964433785.1. Classification (GTDB taxonomy): domain Archaea; phylum Thermoplasmatota; class Thermoplasmata; order Halarchaeoplasmatales; family Halarchaeoplasmataceae; genus CAYSTL01. Next base: position 8,072 of record CAYSTL010000064.1, on the reverse strand, counting down.
GATATTTCAGTCGAACTAGCGAGGAAAGGGGTCAGAGTTAAGAAGAGAAAGAAACGACCTAAGAAGATACCGAAGAATCATCAATTATCGATAGATGAAGCAGTCGAATTTATAGAAGATAGATTTGATGTGGAGGTGCTTGAATAATGGAACCTGATAAGGATTTTGGCAGGAAAGAAGGTTGCAGACGTTGTGGAAGAAAAAGAGGAATAATCAGGAGATATGGTCTTCATATTTGTAGACAATGTTTCCGTGAGATAGCAGAAGACCTAGGTTTTGAGAAATATTCATGAGGTGATACAGATGAAATACGATCCACTAAATGACGCATTATCAAAGATAAATAACGCAGAACAAGGCGGTAAGTTAGAGTGCTCTGTCAGTCCAGCCTCTAAGCTGATAGGTAGAGTATTAAGAGTTATGCAGAAAAAAGGATATCTAGAAAGATTTGAGTTTGTTGAAGATGGGAAGGGAGGAAAGTACAATGTAGTACTCAACGGTAATATCAACAAATGTAAAGTGATCAAGCCTAGATGGTCCATCGGATTAGCAGATATCGATGATTATGAATCCAGATACCTGCCTGCTCAGGATTTCGGAGCTTTGATCATGACCACTAATCAAGGTGTCATGTCTCATTCTGAGGCAAAGGAGAAAGGTATCGGAGGTAAATTATTAGCATACGTTTACTGAGGGGTTATTTATGCCATTAGCAGCAAAATTAGAAAAGAAAGTTGAGATACCAGAAAACGTAACCGTTTCAAGGAAGGATGATGAGATCACAGTTTCCGGTGAAAACGGAGAGTTGACTAAAGTATTTGACAATCCTGTGATCAGAATAGATATAGGTGATGAGGAGATACATTTAGAGGCGATAGAGCCAACAAAAAGAGAAAAAGCTTTACTAGGAACCTATACCTCTCATCTGCAGAATATGGTTGAAGGTGCTCAAGAGGATTATGAATATAAATTGAAGATTATTTACTCTCACTTTCCGGTAAAGGTTAGAGTTGAAGGAGATGAAGTTGTTATAGAGAACTTTATCGGTGAATCAAAACCAAGGAAAGCGAAGATCCTCGGAAATACCAAAGCAGAGATAAAAGGTGATCAAGTGATACTTAACGGTCCAGATAAAGAGGAAGTAGCACAAACAGCAGCTAATATCGAACTCACAACTAGGATACAGGGAACTGATCCAAGAGTGTTCCAAGATGGAATTTATATTGTTGAAAAAGCGGGAAAACCAATTAGATAATTACGAGGTGTCATAGATGACAGATGAAGAAAAAGATGATTACGAAGTTAAAAAGAAACCAACTCTTGACGAAGAGACCAGAAAGTTACTTAAGAAAAGGGAAAAAGAGAAGTCTAAAAGACCAGACTTCGCACGTCAGGAATGGTTCAGATATAAAAAGATAGATAAGGGCACTTGGAGGAATCCAAGAGGTACCCACTCCAAAGCAAGGCAAAATTTAAAATACAGGCCTAATACGGTATCTATCGGATACCGATCTCCTAAGAAAGTCAGAGGATTACATCCCTCTGGATTTGAAGAGGTATTGGTACATAATACAGATGACCTTGAAGATGTGGATCCTGAGACTCAAGCTATTAGGATCGCACATTCTGTTGGTATGAGAAAAAGGATATCTATTGAAGATAAAGCTGATGAATTAGATATTCGTGTGTTAAATAGATCATAAGGTGTTCATTATGGATGTTAAATATCAAAAAAGACTGGCTGCAGACATCATGAAGTGTGGTAAAGATAGAGTTTGGATCGATGATACCATGCTTGATGAGGTAGTTGAAGCCATCACTAGAGAGGAAATAGTAAAACTCATCAATAGAGATGTGATCAAAAAGAAACCTAAGGACGGCAATTCTAGAGGGAGAACTAGACATACTAAAGAACAAAAGAAGAAAGGGAGAAGAAAGGGTCACGGAACACGTAAAGGTAAAAAGACAGCTAGAAAATCTTCAAAGGAAAGCTGGAAAAAGAGGATAAGAGCTATCAGAGATGAACTAAAACACTTGAGAGATGAAGGGCACTTAGAAAGGAGCGTTTACAGAAAATTCTACAATAAGGCAAAAGGTGGAACTTTCGAAGATAGGTCGGATCTGATACTTCATCTTAAGATGGAAGGTTACATAGATGAAGATTATGAATCAACTAAAGAGAGTGAATAATCATGGCTGAAGGACCAAGATACAAGATGAAATTAAAGAGAAGAAAAAAAGGTATCACTGATTACAGACAGCGTCTTAGATTACTTAAATCAGGTAAGACAAGAGCTGTTGTTAGACTTTCCAATAAACACATAAGAGTTCAATTTATAGATTATAATCCAGAAGGAGATAGAGTTGAATCTGCAGCTACCAGCCAACATCTTGAAGATTATGGTTGGAAAGGCTATGGTAACAATATGCCAGCTTCTTATCTGGTTGGATTCCTTGCTGGAAAGAAAGCACTGAAGAAAGGTATAGACGAAGCTGTGCTGGATATAGGTTTGAACCATCCCGAAAAAGGTGGCAAGATATTCTCTGCCCTGGACGGGATGTTGGATGCAGGGATAGAGATACCTCATGATCCAGATATATTGCCAGAAGAAGAAAGGGTCGAGGGAGAGCATATAGACGAAGAGACAGTTGAGAACTTTAATGAAGTTAGATCTAAACTGGAGGAATTATGATGAATCATTGGGAACCCAAAACAAGATTGGGAAAAGAAGTTAAACGTGGTGAAATCCAATCTATGGAGGAAGCCCTAGCAAGCAGATTACCTTTAAGGGAACCTGAAATCATTGACGCGTTATTACCTAATTTAGATGATGATGTTTTAGATGTCAATATGGTTCAAAGGATGACTGATTCTGGTAGAAGAGTAAGGTTTACCGTGACGACCGTTGTTGGAAACAGGAACGGATACGTTGGAGTTGGAACTGCCAAAGGTAAAGAGGTAGGTCCGACTATCCGGAAATGCATGGATAATGCAAAGTTGAATATCGTAAGGATAAGAAGAGGATGCGGTTCCTTTAAATGCGGTTGTGGTGAACCCCATACGATCCCCTTTGAAGTTGAAGGGAAAGCAGGATCAGTTGACATAAAATTTAAACCAGCCCCGAGTGGAGTCGGATTGGCTGTAGGAGATACAGCTAAATCTATACTCGAAAGAGCAGGTATAAAGGATATTTGGGGATTCTCAAAAGGACATACAAAGACCACAGTGAACTATGCTTTAGCGGTATTCGATGCTATGAAGAATACTTCAAAGATGCGAGTCAGGGAAGATCAGGCAGAGGAACTAGGAATAGTCGAAGGGATAGCAAAAAAGAAAGCTCAAGAACAAGGTGGTAACTGATGTATGCAGTTTTGAGGATAAGAAGTCCCAGATCAAAGTCGATTGGTGTAGAGGATACGTTGGAAAAACTGAGAATAAACAAGGTAAATCACTGTACCGTTGTACCTGAGGACAGTGTACATGAAGGCATGCTCAATAAAGTCAAAGATATAATAACTTGGGGCGAGATAGATGAGGAGACTCTTGCTAAGCTTATCGAGTACAGATCCAATTTAAATGATAATGTTCAAGAAGCGATAAAAGAACAAACTTCTTACGAAAGTATCGAAGATTTTGCTGAAGGTGTGCTCTCAGACGAGATAGGTTTCGACGAAATCGAGGGCATGAAGAATTTGTTTAGGATGCACCCACCTAGAGGTGGCTATGAAAGCGTGAAAAAACCTTATAAAACGGGTGGCTCTTTGGGGTATCGAAGTCAAGCTATTAATGAGCTTCTTCAGAGAATGTTAGGCCCAGAATATGTACAAGAAGAGTGATAAACATGGGTAAGAAAAAGACAAAGAAATATAGAGGTTCTAGGTCTCACGGTCGTGGTACCAAAGCCGGTAGAGGCGCAGGTGAACGCGGCGGTAGAGGCAAGGCAGGTCTAAATAAGCACAAGATCAAATCGTTAGTTAAAGAGGATCCAGATTACTTTGGACCCAAGGGATTTACAAGACCACAGGGTTTGACAGAGGAAACTGAGGTCATCAATATATACCAGGTCGAAGAGAATTTGGATCAGTTGGTAGAAGCAGGTATTGCTACCAAAGATGGAGATGTTTACGAGGTCGATCTTGAAGAAGCAGGTTTCGATAAGCTTTTAAGTAAAGGAAGAGCAACTAAACAGATGAAAATTAAAGTTTCTTCATTTAGTGATAATGCTGAGAAAAAAATAGAAGACGCTGGTGGAGAAATAATAAGTGAATAATTCAAGGAGTGAATAGGAGATGGCTAAAGAGGACAAAAAGAGCCTTTTGTATAAATTAAAACCAATTACAACAAGGATGCCAGCTGTTAAAAAACCTGAAGGGCACGTTCACTTCAGGAGAAAGATGCTCTGGTTGATCTTGATTCTTGTAGTATATTTTTCGCTGACGAACGTGACCATATATGGTTTAGATCCTCAGCGAACGATGGATATGTTCGAACAGTTTAGAGCGATATTTGCAGGTGCGAGCGGTTCTATTGTCCATTTAGGTATATCTCCTATAGTTAATGCTTCTATTATGATGCAGCTTTTCAACGGAGCTGACATTATAAACTTAGATATGAAAGATCCACAGGATAAAGCTGTGTATCAAAATACTCAAAAATTCTTAGTTATCGTAATGATATTTGTTCAGGCGATACCTCAGGTGTTTGGTTATCTAAAACCTGATACTGGTTGGGTCGTAGCTTTAGACGGAGTAATAGCCGGTCAAGGATTGCTATTGGCTAGGATATTGATCGTGGCCCAGATAGCCATAGGATCATATCTCATCTTCTTGATGGATGAGGTAGTTTCGAAATGGGGTATCGGTAGTGGTATTAGCCTGTTCATCGTAGCAGGTGTAGCTCAAGGTATATTCCAGGGAACGTTCAACTGGGAAACTTATCAGAATGGTATACCCGGAGGTACTATACCGAAGACGATACACCTGGTTCAACAGAGTTCGGCTAGTCAGCTTTCAGGAGGGACACTTGAGACTATACTGATACGGAATCCTAATCCTGTGATAGCTCTAGCTTCGACTATACTCATATTCCTGATAGTTGCATATGTTCAAGCAACCCGGGTAGAATTGCCGCTTTCACACGGCAGAGCGCGGGGTGCTAGAGGCAGATATCCACTTAAATTGATCTATTCATCTGTACTACCGGTCATCCTTGTATCAGCACTTCTGGCTAACATCAACTTGTTTGCCATGCTGTTCTATACCAATGAATCGTTGATGAACTTCCCACTGGTCGGTCATCAGTGGTGGATCGGTATGTATAATGCTGGAAGTACAGAAGCTATAGGTGGAGGAGCATGGTATATCTCAAGGCTTAATGGTATACAGGAGTGGCTACTGCCGTTAATTTCTGATAAATATTCATATTTATTGACACAAGGTGGAGTGACGCATACGAAGTTCCAAGTGATAATGCACGTGATCGCTCACTTCAGCTTTATGGTTATATTCGCTGTACTGTTCGCTAATTTCTGGATCAAAACAACGAATATGGACGCTGCATCTGTGGCGGACCAGATACAGGACAGTGGTATGCAGATCCCAGGATTTAGAAGAGATCCACGTGTGTTACGGAAGGTGCTGGAAAGATATATTCCGACCATTACAAACTTCAGTGGTTTCTTTATAGGAGCCCTTGCTGCTTCGGCAAACATGCTGGGCACTGTTGGTAATACCAGTGGTACCAGTCTGTTCTTAGCAGTGAGTATTCTGACCCAGCTGTATGAGCAGATGGGTAAAGAACAGATGATGGAGATGCATCCAGTACTGAGAGATTTCTTCGGAAATCAATAACATTGAGGTGTATTGAGTGGCAGAGGAAGAGAAAGAAGAGACTGGGGAAGAAACTTCTTCCCAATCAAAAAATAAGATATTTGACCTTAGGAGATTTGTATACATCTTCCTGGGAATGATAGTACTGATGATGTTCATCGATCCAAACTTGAGATATGAGTTTGGAGGATATCTCGGAAAAGTCCTTAATCCATTGATAGGATTCAACGGTCAATATCCTGTATTGACCCTGATATTGGCTGGTACTATAATGATAGCCTTCTCAACAACTGTCCGTGAATTCTTTATGGACTGGGTCGAGATGGCTAAGAACCAGAAGATAAGCAGTGCTTTCAGGAAAGAGATGATGGAAGCTAGGAAGGCTAATAAACAGACAAAACTCGATAAATTACAGGAACAGCAACCAGAGATAAATAAACTTTCGATGGAACAGATGAAAGGACAGTTGAAATCGATGGTATTCACCATGGTGGTAGTGATCTCTATATTCGGATGGATATGGATGTTCACTTCCGATCTTGCGAACACAACTTTTTCAGTTCCATGGGCATTGAACGCTAATTTCAATCAACCGTTGATAGAAGCATGTTTTGTACCGTTCCCACAGTGGATAGGTGTTTACATGTTGATATCCATACCATTGGGTCAGGTATTCATGGTTCTCTTAAAATGGAGAGATTTTAAAGGAAAATTAGAAGAGGAGGAGGATGAACTTTAGACTCAAAAAACCCTTTTCAAAACATTATAATCACTATTAGTGGACTACCCGGCAGTGGAACGACTACTGCATCTAATCTTTTGGCTGAAAAGGCTGACATGGAGATGGTCTCTTCAGGTGAATTTTTTAGACAGATGGCTGAAGAGAGAGATATGTCTCTGGAAGAATTTGGTGAGCTTGCTGAAAATAACATAGAGATCGATAAAAAAGTCGATGACAGGATGATAAATGCGGCTGAACCCGGCATGGTACTTGAAGCTAGGTTGACCGGTCATCTTATGAACAGATCAGAAAAAAAGGCCTTTAAAGTATGGATCGAAGCAAGTCTAGATACCCGTGTTAGAAGGATAGCTGAGAGAGAAGATTATTCTGAAGAGGAAATAGAAGAGCTGAAAGAAAGAGTGAAGAAAAGAGAGGCTAGTGAGAGAAAGCGATACAAGAATTACTACGATATCGATATAAATGACACTTCCTTTTATGATCTTGTGATAAGTTCAGAAGACAATAGTCCTGAGGAGATAGTGGAAGCTATAATGGAGGGAGTTAGAGATGAAATACGTGAAAGATAAGCCTAGTAACGTTTCCAAATGGGGTGAGTATCCTCACAAAAGATCAGTCGAAGATATGATCTCTAGATCTATTTTGATCCTGGATAAACCTGCTGGACCAACCAGTCACCAGGTCTCATCATGGATACAGAGGATGTTCGATGAGAAGGCAGCCCACAGTGGTACATTGGATCCTAATGTTACCGGAGTACTACCCATGGGGATAGGATACTCTGTAAGATTGATGGATCTATTACATTCAGTGCCAAAAGAGTACGTGGCTGCGATGAGATTTCACGGAAATGTGAATGCTAGAGATGTGAAGGGGATCTTTCAGGAGTATGTTGGAGAGATCTATCAGATGCCACCGGTGAGATCCGGAGTTAAACGTGAAAGAAGAGTTAGAAATATCTATGAACTTGAGTTATTGGATCATGAGGGTCAGGAATTTTTGTTCAGAGTAAAATGCGAATCTGGAACCTATATCAGGACGCTTTGTAAGGACTTGGGAAAGAGTCTAGGAGTCGGTGGACATATGATGGAATTGAGAAGGACTGTTTCTGGTGGATTTAAAGAAGATCAATGTCATACACTACATGATGTAAGGGATGCCTTGGAATACTATAAAGATGGAGATCCAGAACCATTGAAAGAGATTTTACTTCCTTATGAGGAAGCCTTCGGTATATTTCCTAGAATAAGAGTCAAAGATACTGCAGCAGGAGCGATTTTGAATGGTGCCGACTTGGCTGTTCCAGGTATAATGGAGATGGAAGAATTTGAAGAGGGTCAGACAGTTGGTTTGATCTCTCAAAAGGGAGAAGGACTCGCTGTTGGTGAAGCTGTATTTAGTGCAGAAGATATAATGGAGATGGATGAATGTCTTGTGATCGAAACAGACAGAGTATATCATCCATCTGGTGAATATCCAAGAGGATGGAAATAAGTTAAATATG
>CAYSTL010000063.1:0-9558 GCA_964433785.1 uncultured Thermoplasmata archaeon | reverse complement strand
ACCAATATCTGTTTTATCGACCAGACCAGATCAACACCGGAGAGTACGCCTTCATCGTTGCCCCAGTCATACATTTCCATCGTCTCCTGGTCATTGTATATGAGCTGTTCTTCTTTTTCTGATATCCTTTTCTTCAATTTGATATCTCTGATCTTTTCTGCTAGATCCTGAGGATAGTATGTCCCTTTAGGATAATCATCTCCTCTTTTGATGCCTATATTATTTCTTATGTAGTCATCTATCCTACCTAAGAATGGGCTGACGTAAGCAGCGCCTGCCTTGGCTGCCATCAAAGCCTGGTTTGGACTCATCACCAGTGTACAATTTACTGGTATCCCTCTTTCACTCAACGATTTTATCGCTTTGATCCCTTCGAAGTTATCGTCGTCTTCATCCATAGATGTGTTCACTGGTATCTTGATAACTACGTTATCATTGACCGAGTTAAACTTATCATATAATACCGTTGCTTCTTTCACCATATCATCATGGTTTGATCCAGCTACTTCTAAACTTACAGGACCATCTACTGTTTTTAGTATCTCTTTGATATGATCCTCTAAACTGATCTCTCCATCACTTGATTCTACTGCTTTCTTTATCAATGAAGGGTTAGTTGTAACCCCATCCAAAATTCCCCAAGATTCTGCTTCTTTGATCTCTTCTAAATCTGCTGTATCTACAAATATATCCATATTTATATCACCTTTAATTATTATATCATCTTCTAGACATGACATCATGAGCACTTTCGATGATGTGCTCAGCTGTCAATCCGTATTTTTCCATGAGCTCGTCGCTCTCTCCCGATTCACCGAACACGTTCGGTATCCCCACACGTTTCATCGGTACGTGATAATTCTCGGAAAGCACTTGTGATATACCACTACCCATGCCTTGACTGACAACGTGTTCTTCAGCAGTCACCACTGCACCTGTTTCCTTTGCAGATTTTATTATCATCTTTTCATCCAAAGGCTTGATGGTGCTCATGTTGACAACCTTAGCATCTATATCTTCTTTCTTATCCAGTATTTTAGCTGCTTTTAGGCATCTAGATACCATTATGCCGGTTCCGATAAGGGTCACGTCTTCCCCTTCTCTGAGGACTGAGGCTTTACCGAACTCGAAAGGATCGTCCTCTTCCGTGATTATCGGTATGCTGGAACGACCCATCCTCATGTAGATCGGTCCCTCTCTTTCAGCGATCGCTCTTGTTGCTTTGGCACTTTCGTGATAATCAGCAGGTGCAACGACTTCCACATTGGGTAATACTCTCATCAGAGCGATATCTTCTAACATCTGGTGAGAAGCTCCGTCTCCTCCTACGGTTATACCTGCATGGGTAGAAACGATCTTCACATCCAATTCTGGATAAGCTACGCTCTGTCTTATCTGATCGTAAGCTCTACCTGTAGCGAAAACAGCAAACGTGCTTGAGAAAACAGTCTTACCAGATGCTGCTAATCCTGCGGCGACACCGGTCATATTTTGTTCTGCTATACCCGCGTTGAACATCCTTTCAGGGAATTCGTCTCCAAAATTTGAGATCCGGCATGAGCCACAAAGGTCAGCTCCGATCACTACGATATCATCTCTTTCTCTACCTAACTCTGTAAGGACTTTTCCATACCCATCTCTTTGTTTAGCCATCTCCCACATCACTCATCACCCCCTAAAGCTTTTAGAGCAGTTTGAAGCTGCTCATCATCTGCTGCTTTTCCATGGAATGCAAGTGATCCTTCCATGAAGGGTACGCCTTTTCCTTTGACTGTATGTGAGATTATTATCGAAGGTTGACCATGAACTTCTTCTGCTTTATTTACTGCATCGACGATCTCATCCATATCATGTCCATTTATCTCTAAAACGTGCCAGCCGAATGAATTCCATTTAGATACGATCGGTTCTATCGACATAACGTCTTTTGTAGAACCATCGATCTGTAAATTATTTCTATCCAGAAAAACGATCAGATTGTCCAATTTATTTTGACTTGCGAACATAGCAGCTTCCCAGATCTGTCCAGATTGAACTTCCCCATCTCCACAGACACAAAAGATTCGATATGATTCTCGGTCTATCTTTGCTGCTAGAGCCATCCCTGCAGCGATCGAGAGTCCCTGTCCTAGTGAACCTGTAGATGCATCTACACCCGGTGTTTTTCTCATATCTGGATGACCTTGTAGTCTTGAACCAAGTTTTCTTAAAGTCATCAGTTCATCGACTGGAAAGAATCCCCTTTCAGCCAACACACCATAGAGTGCTGGGGCGGCATGACCTTTACTGAGAACGAATCGATCTCTCTTAGGCCATTCAGGTTCTTCTGGTCTTACATCCATGATTTCAAAATAAAGGGTTGTTAGAACATCTGTAGCCGATAAGGATCCACCAGGGTGACCTGAACCAGCTTCATTAGTACTTTTAACAATATGAATTCTAACTTTCCTTGCGATCTCTTCTAATTCTTCCTTTTTTGATTCTTCCAAAGTTGGCATTTGTGTTAATCCTCCAAAAAGGCAATCATATGATAGTAATCCGGTTAATAACTTATTTATTATTATCTTTTTCGGGAGGTATGATGTAGGCTTTATCTTCCTCTAGCTCTACTCTACCTTCAGAAAATGCTTTTACTACTTCAGGCAATAGTTTATGTTCTTTCTCTAACACTCTACTGGATAGAGACTCGATATCATCGTCATATTTTACTGGCACACACCGCTGGTCTATTATCGGTCCCATGTCGACTTCGTTCGTTACGAAATGTACGGAGCATCCGGTTCTTTTCATACCTGATTCGAGAACAGCTTCATGAACATTATCACCGTACATCCCTTCACCGCCGAACAGAGGTAATAACGCGGGATGTATGTTTATGATCTTACCAAAATATTTGTCTACGAAATAATCTGTGAACATTCGCATGTATCCAGCTAATACGATCAGGTCGAGGTCGTATTTTTCTATCTCTTCGGATATCAGTTTTTCGTGTTCTTCTCTAGTTTTACCTCTATGATCGATGATCTTGTAATCGATATCGTGTTTTTTTGCTCTTTCTATACAGTAGGCATCAGGATTGTTTGTGATAAGTAGATCTATTTTACCATCTATCATCCCAGATTCTACACCATCAATTATGGATTGGAAATCTGTACCACTCCCAGATGCTAGGACTCCTATATTGATCATGATATTCCTGTAAATAATAGAGTTGCATAAAAATCATTCGGGTTGTATTATTTTTTGATTGTGAAAATTGGAAGGAAAAACACTTATAATCGACCCTACATCATAATATGCTTTAATTGGAGAGATCAAGTGTATAACTAGATATATGGTGTGACCAATGGACATATTGTGTGTAGATGATGAGGATAGTCTCCTAGAGCAGTCAAAGATATACCTTGAAGAGATAATAGGGGAAGCTCAGGTCGATATTTCATCATCTGTTGAAAACGCTCTCGATAAAATAGATGAAAATGATTACAATATAATAATATCAGATTATTTTATGGAACCTAGGGATGGGATAGACCTGTTAGAGGAATTGAGAGAAGATGGAGATAAAACACCATTTGTCATGTTCACTGGGAAGGGTAGAGAAGAGATAGCCATGCAGGCCTTGAATTTAGGCGCTAATCAATATGTCCAGAAAGGCGGCGATCCAAAATCACAGTATGATTTTTTGGCTAAGATAATAAAACAAGAAGTGAAGCACTATAATAATGAAAGAGAGAAGAAATTACATAGGGCCTATTTCAGCAAGTTGTTTGAAAACTCTCCTGAAGCTATAGTTTTGGTGGATAACGATGATGTTATCTTAAAAGCCAATAAGGCTTTTGAAAATCTATTTCAGTACAATAAATTTGAAGTTGAAGGAAAAAAGATAAACGAATTGATAGTTCCAGATGATGAAAAAAATAATGCTGATTCGGTATCTAATTTTGTATTGTCAGGAGAGTCAACGCAGATTGAAACTGTAAGGAAAAGAAAAGATGGATCATTGGTCAATGTGTCGATCTTAGGATATCCTATCGAATTGGAAGATCAGCAGGTCGGTGCTTATGGGATATATAGGAATATAACCGAGAGAAAGAAAGCCGAACAAGCTCTAAAAGAATCTAAGAGAACTTATGAAACGATCTATCAGACCATGTTGACCCTATCGAGCGAGGAAGACCGAGATAAGGTCATAAAGATTATAGCCGATGAAGCAAGGGACCTGTTGGAAACATCTCACTGTACAGTTTACCTGTCTGATAAGAAAGAAGGTGTTTTAAAGCCATTGTACTCAAATGATAAAAGATTTAAAGAGGAGATCATGGATTATAACGTTCCTTTCGGTGAGGGTGTTACTGGATTAACATACGAGAAGGGAAAAACAGATTATCTGAATTATGATGATGAGGATCAATATTACAGTTTAGTTCCGGACGCAGATGCTGAAGGGGAGCAAGTTTCAATTTTGTCAACGCCACTATTTTTTGATGATGAAGTCATAGGTGTGATCACTCTTGGTAAAATCGAAGATAAATTCGAAGATTCTGATGTAAGGATGATAGAGATCTTCGCAAGGCAGGCTGAACTTGCGATTCAGAGAGCTAATAATCTAGAGAAGATAAGAAAATCCAAGGAGAATCTTCTCGATAGTAAAAACAAGATCAAAAATTTACATAGGATATCTACTGAACTTCAAAAGTGTGAAACTCTAGAAGAGATTTTTGATCTGACCATCGATGCAGCAGAGGATATACTTGAATTTGAAGCATGTCTCATAGATGTTGTAGAAAACGACGAATTTAAAACAAAAGCGTCCACCTCTAATTTCCCGCTGGATAGAAAGTCTAATAGACCGTTGGAAGAAGGGGGAATAGATACCAAAACTTACAGGAACAGAGAATCATACATCGTAAACAATACATTTGAAGATCAAGAATGTAAGCCTATAAAGAATGAGATAAAATCACTTATAAGTGTACCAGTCGGTGAAATAGGTATATTTCAAGCAGGTGCAAATGAGTTTGATTATTTTGATGAAGAGAGCTTGGAGTTAGCTGAATTGCTAGTATCCAATATGAGTGAAGCAATTAAACGTGTCAAATATGAGCAGGAACTTCAAAACAGCAAGAATAAGATAGAAAGATTACATGAATATTCAGCACCACTACAGAAAACTAAGTCGAAGGAAGAAATATATGATATAGCTGTTGAAGCTGCTGAGGAGATTTTAAATTTCTATGCATGTGCTATAACAGTACGCATAGATGATGGATATGTGGTTGAAAAAAGTACAGATGAAAGGCTTGAAGTAGGTAATAAATTACCCGAGGAGGGGATTTATCACAAAACACTAGAGGATCAGGAATCATTTTTGATAAACAATGTCCAAGAGTTTACAATTAGTGAACCTAAGAAATCTTATTATAAATCTGGAATAAGCGTTCCGATCAGTGATTTTGCAGTCTTCCAAGCTGTTTCAGATGAAAAAGATTATTTTAAGCCTGAGGATTTGGAGTTGACTGAACTTCTTATATCCCATGTGAACAATGCATTCAAGAGAATAGAGTCTGAAAAGGAGATAAGAGAAAAGGAGAGTTTTTATCGAGCTATATTTGAAAATACAGGAACGGCAACGGTGATCATCGAGAAAGATGGTACGGTTTCTTTAGCGAACAGTAAGATGGAAAGATTGCTTGGTTTCTATGATGAGAACGTAAGTGGCCATAAATGGAAAGAGTTCGTAGTAGATGATGACATAAAAAGGATGGAAAAATATCATAAGTTAAGGAGAGAAGATCCAGAGCTTGCTCCAGATGAATACGATTTTCAGCTACTCACAAATGATGGGGAAAAGAAACACGTTTATCTTACAATCAATATGATACCAGGAACATCAAAGAGCGTAGCTTCATTATTAGATGTCACTCAGAAAAAAGAAGCAATCAAGAAAAAGAACAGATATGAAAGGATGATAAAGAAAGATCTAAGAAACAATATCGATATGATCAGTACATACATCGATATCCTGGAAGAATCTGAACTTGATGAAGATCAGCAGAAAGAGCTCGATAAGATGAAGTCTACCGTGAAAGATAGTTTAGAATCGATCGATGAAGTTTAGATTTTAGTATATAAACAGAAACTTTTTTCTGGCAAAAAGCTTTTTTATTGGTTACTATTCACTAACTATATATCTAGGAAAATAGTTGGGAAAATGAATAAAATTGACTAACTGCGGGAATGGCTCAGACTGGTTACGGCGATGGACTGCTAATCCATTGGTGCTATGCACCGCGGGGGTTCGAATCCCCCTTCCCGCGTTTAAAATATTTTTAAATAACTGAAGCGCTAGTGACGATAATCCATTTTCATATTAGTAAAAAGTTTGTCATCTAAACTTCCGGAAATTGATGATATTCCTGATCTTCGGCTTTTTGTACAATGAAGGATTGAATAGAACGATTGCTGTAAATATCTCTAACCTGCCTATCCACATCAGAAGAGTGAGTATAAACCTAGCAACAAGTGGTACACCTCTGAAGTTGTTGGATGGTCCCACTAATCCCAGACCTGGACCAACATTGCCTAGAGACGTAGCAGTTGCTGATATGGCCGATACTAAGTCCAATCCAAATCCGACCATTATCATAGAACCGATAGCAAATATCATGAGATAGGCGCTGAAAAACATAGCTATAGTGTTCAAGGTTCCTTCATCGACAACGCTGTCACCCACTCTTACTACAAGGACCCTTCTTGGATTGGTAAATTCCTTCAACTTTCTCCAAACCATCTTGAATACAAGCAGGATCCTTAGAACTTTCATACCACCGCCGGTTGAGCCTGCAGACCCACCTACGAACATCAGCAGCAACAACAGCATCCGGAGTAATTCAGGCCAGGCATCGAAGTTGACTGTAGCAAAACCAGTAGTAGTCATTATAGCTGTTACCTGGAATATGGCATCTCTTATCGTGTTCACAACGGGTATGCTTTTATCGATGTTCACTAGAGTAACTAAGATCGTAGCTGAAAATATTATCACCAGGTAAGTCCTGAGCTCCGAGTTTTTAAGTGCTTTCTTAATGTTGCCCTGAAACATCTGGAAATGTAATGAGAAATTTATACCGGCTAAGATCATGAAGAATATTATAATCCACTGAACGGTGCCAGAAAAGAAAGCTATACTGGCTGTATGCGGTGAGAATCCACCAGTAGCCATAGTTGTGAAAGAATGATATACAGCATCGTAAAGATCGACTCCTGCACCCAACAGTAAGATGATCTCACATAGAGTTAAAAGAGCGTAAATATACCATAGGATCTTTGCTGTTTCTTTTATCTTTGGTTTCAATCTTGTTATAGTAGGACCTGGAGATTCAGCTTCCAACAGGTTCAAACCACCAGAGCTCAATTTTGTCAGTATAGCAACTGAAAGTACGATGACCCCCATCCCGCCTATCCACTGTAAGAAACCTCTCCATAATAGAATGCTTTTTGCATGCTGTTCTAAAGGATATGGAAGCACTGTCGCACCTGTAGTAGTCATGCCCGACATAGCTTCAAAAAATCCATCTATTGGGGATGTGAGGGTTTGAGACAGAAGAAAAGGTAGTGAAGCGAATAAAGCCAACACGATCCACGTCATACTAACTATCACGATGGCCTCATTTTGATAGAAGTCTTCTGCCCTTCCGAAGGCTTCTAAAGGATAACCGATCGTGATTGTAAAAGCAGTCATGAAGAGGAAAATTATCACATTGTATGGGATAAATCCTAAGACTATCGGATCTTCAAAGTAGTAAAGAGCCGGAATTACAGGCAAGAGAAAGGCTAAACCAAATATTTTGAGAATAGATCCGATGTTACCAAAGACTACTTTCCATCTCATTTAAAACAGGTCCTCCACATTACCTATCTGTTCCTTAAGTACAAAAATCAGTACTTGATCACCTTTCTTGAATTGACGATCACCGTGAGGTATTATCGTTTTGTCTTCCCTTATTATCGCACCAACAATAGATTCTGGAGGTAAATTACTATCTTTCAGCTTTTTACCTATCACGGATGAGTTTTCATCTACATGCATCTCTAGGATGTATAGATCACCTCCATGGATAGGTACTGCTTTAAGAGGGTTCAATTCTCTAGCGAGTCTAAGCATAGTTTTTGAGGTTTGCAACTCTGGAGAAGCAGCCAGATCTATACCGACGGTTTCTATCAAGGACTTTAAACCTAATTCCTTCACAACTGCAACCGTTTTCTCAACGTTGTAAACCTTTGCCAATAGAGACACTAGTACATTGAATTCCTCTGAATTTGCTGTTGAGGCTAGAGCGTCTACTCTCAGTATACCTTCCTCGATCAGCATCCTTTTATCCCTAGCATCACCCTGTAGTACCGTCACGTCCTTGAACTCCTCAGCTGCCTTTCTTGTTCTCTCTTTAGATTCGTCTATGATCTTTACACTCACACCCCTTTTTTCCAATATTTTTGCTACGTTTATGCCTATATCCGTCGCCCCTACGATGATCACGTTGTTCACTGAACTTTTGGCCTTACCCAAAAGTTTTAACATGCTTTTTTCTCCCTTCTTCCCTTCCATCATAACGATCAGTGTGTCATCCTCTTTCAGTGAATCTTCTCCATGAGGTACCAAAATATTGTTGCCTCTAACGATGGCTCCTAGATTGACATCTGAAGGAAAATCGATATTTTTTATTTTTTTACCTTTAACTTTTGAATTTTTTAAAACCTTGAATTCAACGATATTTATCTTCCCACCCATAGAAATATTTTTATCGATAGCTGAGGGTACTGAGATTATGTTCGCTATCTTCTTTGCGATTATGAGTTCGGGTGAAACAACATAATCGACACCGATCCTAGAAAATCTTTTTGAGATCGGTTTAGAGATGTATTCTAGCCCGTTTATCCTCGCCATCGTTTTACATCCGACAGATTTTGCCATGGAACATGCTACCAGGTTAGCTTCGTTGTCACTCGTAACTGAAAAGAAATAATCTGAGTCCTCTATATTTAGTGATTTTAACAATTCTGGCTTGGCTCCATTGCCCTTTACAACCTTGACATCTAGGGTTCGGGCTTTATCACATGCTTCATCAGATTTATCTACCATTATCACGTCATGACCCTTACGGCGTATCGATTCTGCTAGTTCGTATCCTACTTCTCCAGCTCCAATTATTATTACTTTCATAGTTTTCACTATCTAGAATGGTTTTGCTAATATTCATAAGCATTATAATAAACTTTTTAATAGATTTTGGTGCTGTTTTATTTTTATCTCATCACCCTCTTTGACGCCTAGCTTTCTTGTATCTTGTTTCCTAATTTTTATCCTACCATTACCAATTAAATTATCACAATACAATGTGACTAGGATATCTTTTTTATTAGAACTTAGAACAACCAATTCACCTTCCCCCAAGTTCATTCTCTTTAGAGTATCTGGACTGACACGTGATCTTCCACCAGACTTTACAGGACTTTCTTCAACTTTTAGAGTGAGGTCACTAACCATCATTATAAAAACTG
>CAYSTL010000062.1:1745-9562 GCA_964433785.1 uncultured Thermoplasmata archaeon | reverse complement strand
AATAAGCTCGTCTGTTTCTTGACTGGTTTTGAACTGTCCATGGATATTCGCGTTGAAATTTATCAGATAATCGTTCATCGCATCGATAACACGTTGAGGCACCTGATAACCACCTGGACCGTCGAGATAAGCGATGAGATTGCCATTTACCTTATTGTCAATAGATGGGAATCGTGTACGGATGTAATCAGAAAAATCATGGATCCAATCTTCATCTTTGCTCATGAGATTTTTTACGCACAGTCAATATTTAGATTTTATCAATATTATGGATTTAGCTAGGTCTACCTGTCCAATATTATATATAAAAAATTAACATCTCAACAAACAGATGGTCGTGATGCCCCACCAATATCTATTGCCCGGATAAAAAGCGAAAGAAGCATGTTAAAGATACATATCAGTAACTTTTCTTTTTTGATCAATATCTGTAATATCTATTTTAGTGAGCTGATCATCTACAAGAATGCTATTTTTGATAATTTAGACTTATGGAGATGTAAAAATGGATGGTAATATAACTGACGGAAACATACGAAGATACAGGAAGACGATAACCCCTGAAGAACTAAAGAACGAATTATCAGCATCTAAAAATCAGTTGAAGAATGTAGAACATGGGAGAGAAGAGATCAAAAAGATCTTAGATAAAGAAAGCGAAAAAAAGATAGTGATAACTGGACCCTGTTCGATCCACGATATAGAAGAGGCGAAAGAATATGCTGATAAAGTAAGAGAATTGTCCAAAAAAGTGGGAGATAAGCTATTACTAGTGATGAGAGCATACTTCGAAAAACCAAGGACTACGATAGGATGGAAGGGATTGATCAATGATCCACACCTCAACGGCTCTTATGATATAAACACGGGTCTCAGGAAAGCTAGAGAACTGCTGTTGTATGCTGCTGATGTAGGAGTTCCCACTGGAACGGAATTCCTTGGATCAGTAACTCCACAGTACATAGATGACCTTATATCCTGGTCAGCGATAGGTGCCCGTACCACTGAATCACAGCCTCACAGGGAGATGGCTTCTGGTTTATCTGTTCCAGTGGGTTTTAAAAATGACACAAAGGGGAACGTAGAGATAGCTATAAATGGGATAAAAGCGACTAGACATCCCCATTCTTTTCGAGGTATAAATCGAAACGGTGAGATATGTATAGTCGATACAGAAGGGAACGATCACTGTCACGTGGTCCTAAGAGGAGGTAAGGATGGGAATGGATATTCACCTAATTATGATTCTGTATCTATAGAAAGAACTTTGGAACTCCTACAAGAAGAAGGACTCCCGGAAAATATAGTAGTGGACTGCAGTCATGGAAACTCTGGTAAAGATCACAAAAAACAGCCTCAGGTTTTTAGATATCTAGTTGATCAGATAAATGATGGCAATAAAAACATAACCGGATTCATGCTGGAATCGAATCTGAATCCAGGAAATCAATCTTTGTCGGAAGATCCACGCAAATTGAAAAGAGGAGTTTCTATCACCGATGCATGCATCGGGTGGAAAACCACGAAGAACTTGATCCTGGATGCCTATGAAACATTAGAGGGTTGATCTCATTGATACAGGTTCAAAGAAGGATTCACCCTAAAGATTTATATACGGTTATAAAATCTATCGGTTTCAGTGGTCGTGATGTCCCGCCAATACGAGCTGCCCCGATAGAGGATAATGACAATCCCGATTTTCGTGTCTATAGAGATCTATTTTTGAGAGCTTTGAACGATAATCAAATATTTTTATTAGAAAATATCGATGGTGAATACAGATCGCTGAATCGTTTTCTAAGAGAAATAACTAGCGATTCCGACAGATCTCTTTCCACTTTGAAATTGAACGCTAGGATATTGAAGGATCTTGAATTGATAACTTATGGCAGTAGAAGGGATCCTCAGCCGGTTGAGCTTACCGAACCCGGAAAAGTGATACTTGAATTCTTACAAGGGAGAGAAGAGTCATGAGTGGAAAATTTAAGATCGGAAAAGAGGTCATACAGTGTTTACCAGAGACAGTCGACGACATATCCCCTCACAAAACTGTAATTATCACTGATACCAGAGTTGATGATCTTTGGTTAGACGATATCTTATCACTGATCGACGCAGAAACCATCGTGGTCCCTGAAGGAGAGGAAAATAAATCGTTAGAGAATGTAAAGAATGCCTGGAGTAGATTACTCGAGATGAATTTTAGCCGAAAATCTTTGGTGATCGCTTTGGGAGGTGGTATGATAACGGACATATCCGCCTTTATCTCCTCCACCTTCAAAAGAGGGACCAAGTTAGGGTTGATCCCTACTACATTACTAGCCCAGGTGGACGCGTCTATCGGAGGAAAGACAGGCATCAATTTCAACGGGAAAAATATGATCGGAACTTTTTATACGCCTGATTTTGTCCTTATCGATTCTGTTTTCATGGAGACTTTGCCTGAGGAAGAGATCAAAAACGGATTAGGAGAGATCATCAAATATGCGCTTTTAACAGAATATGTCTACGAGTTGTTACAGGAAAACGGTAAGAGAACAGATATGGAATTGATAAGAAGATGTGTTGAGTATAAGAAGGAGATAGTTCAAAAGGATTTAAAAGAGAACGATATCAGAAGGATCCTGAACCTTGGGCATACCGTTGCCCATGGGTTAGAGAAACTATCCAATTACGAGATAAAACATGGTGAAGCCGTATCCATAGGAATGATGGTCAACTCCTTGATAGCCGAAGATATCTTTGGATTCGACTCGACTTTAACAAGAGATCTTTTAGATAAATTTGATCTGCCCAGTCAGCATAATTTTACTCCCGAAAAATTATTAGATTCTATGCGAGACGACAAAAAGAACTGGTTCGACGAGATGGTGATGATACTTCCAAAAGATGTCGGTGAAGTCGAGATAAAGGAAGTCAGTGATGAACTCATCTTGAGTGGTTTAAGAAAAACCAAAAGGAGTGCTTGAGATGACTGAAATAGTCGGTACAGCATTCGTCAAAGATACGAAAGAATTCGTAGAGATCGTCAATAGTTCAGAGAATGAATTCTTCGAACTAAGAGTCGATGCCATGGACGATTATAATACGGCTGATCTAGCAGAGATAGACAAGAGATTGATAATAACCGTTAGACGCGAAAAAGAAGGCGGACTCAAAAAGATACCGGAAGATGAAAGGTTGAAGATATTCAAGGACCTTTTGACTGTCAAACCATCTTTCATAGATATAGAATTCCGGTCAAGGATACTCGACGAAGTCTTGGACCTTATTAACGGTACACCAACAAAATCGATAGTTTCCTATCACGATTTTGAGAAGACACCGGACCTCGATCGATTAGATCATATTTACGAAAAGATGGATGAAAAAGATCCAGATATGGTAAAGATCGTCACATTCTGTAATACTCCTAAAGACAATTCTAAGATATTGGAATTCGTTCTAGGTAAATCAAACTTGATCTCATTTTGTATGGGTAAAGAAGGTATGATGTCCAGGATATTCAGCCTAAAATATTGTCCGATGACCTATGGAAGTCTATCTGGGTCTAATACAGCCCCGGGACAGTTATCTGTGGAAGAACTGAAGCAGATAAAGGAGATGTTGGCAGATGAATAAAGATATCTACGGGTTGGTCGGGAAAAAGATCCAGCATTCATTTAGCCCTGATATCCACAACTCGCTCTTTAAAGAACATGATATAGACGCTGAATACAGGTTGTTCGACGTTAACGAATTGACTCCCGTTGTAAAAAAGATGAAAAATGAACAGATAAAAGGTGTGAATGTCACCAAGCCGTACAAGATAAAAATCATGGACCATCTTGACAAGTTAGATGAAGACGTTGAAAAGATAGGGAGTTCAAACACGATATCTCAACATGATGGGGAGATCAAAGGATACAATACTGACGGTGTCGGAGCTAAAAGATCTTTAGAACGTTTTACTGACATCAAAAACAAAAGGATATTACAGCTTGGAGCAGGTGGAGCTGGTAGAGCGATCGCGTACGAGCTATCAAGGTCATCAATAGTCACCGTGCTTAACCGTACTTTGAAGAAAGCAAAATGTTTAGAAAGATTTGGAGTGAAAGCGGGGAGACTTGAGAAGAAAACCCTGAAAAGAGAGTTTGAAAGTACTGATATCCTGATCAACACCACCTCTGTCGGTATGAACGAAAAAAAGTCGTTGATCGATCCATCACTTTTGGATGAAGATACGGTGGTTTTCGATATCGTATATACTCCTTTGAAGACCAAGTTGTTGAAAGATGCTGAACAGATGGGATGTGAAACCATAGATGGTCTCTGGATGCTGATCCATCAGGCCGTTCTAACCTTTCAGATCTGGACTGGAATAAAACCTGACCCTTATCATGTCAGAAAAATCGTGATGGAGGATATAAGATGAGAGGTACTGCTTACAGTGCTGTTACTGTGATTAACGCTATAGCAGCCGGGAAGGGGGTCGCCGTAGGCATCGATCTAGAAGTCAATGCGGATGTAGATATAATCGATGAAGGTATTAAAGGAGAGATAGAAGTCCAGGGTGAAAGATACACCGATTTTGAACTGATCAGATATATAAAAGAAGTGTTAGAAGAAAAGTCGGATACGGATTTAGGTATCGAATTCAAGATAGAATCCAAGATCCCGATCGGGAAGGGATTGAAAAGCAGTTCCGCGGTCTCCAATGCCGTTACGAAAGCTATCGTCAAAACCTTAAATTTAGATCTTGATGATAGGGATATCATAGATATCGGTATCGAGGCTAGTAGGAGAGCTGGTGTTACCGTTACCGGTGCTTTAGATGACGCTTATGCTTCATATTTTGGAGGGCTATGCTTCACCGATAATCTCAAGGGAGAAATTCTTTTAGAAGAAGATATCGAAAAAAAGCCAGTAGTTATCCTGATACCGGAAAAAACGGTGCTGACGAAATCTTTAAAAAATATCGATTTTGAAGTGATCCGACCTTACATAGATATCATATTCGAATCAGCTTTAGAAGGCGAATGGAAGAAGGCTAGTTTCTTGAACGGTTTGGTTTACTCTTCCTTTTTAGGGTATGAAACAGAACCGATGATGAAAGTACTAGAATGTAGTGAAGTCGTGGGACTATCCGGTACCGGTCCAGCGATATATTCTATAACAGAAGAGCCAGAAAAAGTCAAAGAAGAGTGGAAACACCTAGGTGAGACGATGGAGGTATCGACAAGATGATAATCGAGCCGATAAACAGCGTATCGGGAGAATTACAGGCTCCTTCATCGAAAAGCTATACCCACCGTGTCCTTTTCCTCGGATTACTAGCTGACGGTGTCGTTACTTTTGAGAACCCTTTGAAGTGCGATGACACAAAATACACCCTTCAAGCTGTCAGAGAGTTCGGAGCTGAGGGTGATTGGCAGAGGATAGAAAACGATGGGAAGGTAAAGAGAGCGGAGATATACGCGGGAGAATCGGGAACAACTGCCAGGATCGCTACCGGTATCGCTTCGTTAGCCGAGGGAAGATGCAGGATCGACGGAGC
Organism: uncultured Thermoplasmata archaeon; assembly: GCA_964433785.1. Classification (GTDB taxonomy): domain Archaea; phylum Thermoplasmatota; class Thermoplasmata; order Halarchaeoplasmatales; family Halarchaeoplasmataceae; genus CAYSTL01. The sequence continues at coordinate 4,026 of CAYSTL010000062.1, read as the reverse complement.
CCAGGGACTAAGAGAGAGACCTATGAGTCCTATTTTAGATGCGCTCGATCAACTAAATGTGAAAACTAAGTCTAATGATGGTAGACTTCCTGTCGAAATAGAGGGAAAACCTTCAGGAAATTATGTTGAGATAAGTGGAGAAGTATCTTCTCAGTTCATCACGGCGTTGCTTTACGTGGGAAGCCTTATAGGTCTAGATATCAAAGTCACTGATAAACTGGTTTCAAAGCCTTACGTGGATATGACCATAGAGGTCTTGAAGCGATCGGGCGTGAAAATAGACAGAGAAAAGGATATATTTCATGTCGAAGGAGACATAAAACCGACTCATTTTTCTATCCCTGGAGATTATTCTTCAGCAGCTTTTTTCCTCACAGCTGGAGCCTTGTTCGGTGATATAACGGTAAAAAACCTGCATAAAGACAGCGTTCAAGCTGACAGCAGGATCATAGATATCCTCGAAAGATTCGGTGCTGATGTGAGTACAAAAAGTGATCAGGTCCGAGTAGTGAAAAACGAGTTAAAAGGAGTAGATTGTGACTGCAGTGATTTCCCTGACCTATTTCCTATCCTAGCTGTACTGGGCTCTTATTCTGAAGGTGAAACCGTTCTTACCGGTGAACAACTTCGATACAAGGAGAGTGACAGGATCGAAAACATGGTTAATAACCTAAAAAAGATGGGTGCAGATATAGATGAATTAGAGGATGGTATCACAGTAAGAAAAAGTAAGTTAGAAGGGACTGAGTTAGATCCAAGAGGAGATCATAGGATAGCGATGGCCTTAGCTATCGCTGCTTTGGGGGCTGAAGGAAAGAGTGAGATCAAGCAGTCCAAATGTGTTAAAAAATCATATCCGAATTTTTTTGAAGATCTAGAAAAGGTGATAAAGAATGGAAGGTAAAGAGTTGAAGTTTTCGCTTTTTGGTGAAAGTCACGGTAAAGTAGTTGGTGTTTTGATAGAAGGATGTCCGCCCGGTATAGAGGTCGAGATAGAAGAGATGAAGATCGACCTTGAACGGAGAAAAGGTCTAAAGAAATTCTCTACAGATCGGGAAGAAAAGGACGAGCCTGAAATATTATCTGGGGTTTTTGACGGTCACACCACCGGGGCTCCGATAACTACGGTCGTAAAAAACAAGGACGTAGATTCATCTTTTTACGAGAAAATAATAGATAAACCTAGACCGGGACATAGTGATCTTACCGCAAGAGAGAAATTTTACGGATACAACGATCACAGGGGAGGCGGTGTTTTCTCTGGTAGACTAGCTGTAGGTACGGTCATCGCGGGATACTTCGCTAAGAAGATACTCTCTTCTATCGATGTAGAGATCGATGCTTTCGTCAAGTCGATAGGCAGCCTCGAATGTGGAGAGTACGAACTTGAAGAGATCTTCGAACATGATTATGATTTTTGTCCCGATAATAGAGATTGGCATGATATGAAAAAGCTGATGAAAGAAATTCAGCAAGAAGGCGATAGTATAGGTGGAACCGTCGAAGTCATCGCTAAAAACGTAGTGAAAGGACTAGGCGGTCCCTTCGATGAAGACCTTGCTGCTGACTTATCTAAGAACTTCTTTTCTATACCGGCTGTCAAAGGAGTAGAGTTCGGTTCTGGTTTTGAGATCAGTAAGATGAAAGGGAGCGAGGCGAACGATGAGTTTTATCTCGAAGAAGATGAAGTTAAAACGAAATCAAATCACAGTGGTGGTATACTGGGCGGTATAAGCGATGGTATGCCTATCAAAGCAAGGATCGCTTTCAAACCAACACCTTCGATATTCAAAGAGCAAGAAACTGTTGATCTAAAAAAGAGAGAAGATACGAAAATGAAATTAAAGGGAAGATTCGATTCATGCATAGTACCCAAAACTCTTCCGATAGTAGAAGCAAGGATGGCTTTAGTCCTAGCCGATCATTTTTTGAGGTGGTGTAGTTGGAAAGAATTCATGAGCTTAGAGAAAGAATAGACGAGATAGACGAAGAGATCTTGGAGCTTCTCGATGAGAGAGTAGCAGTTGCAAAAAAGATAGGTGAGATAAAAAGAGAAAGGGGGATCTCGATAACAGATACTGAGCGGGAAGAAGAGGTTCTAGAGCGGGCAAAAGGATACAAAGCGGTCTTTGAAGAGATAATAAACACCTGTAAGAAAAAAGAGTGATAAGATGGAAAGAGAGAAGGTAGGGATCATAGGATTCGGCAAGATGGGAAAACTACTCGCCCAACAATTCAACGAACGATACAAGATTGGAATATATTCAAAAGGAAATTTTGA
>CAYSTL010000062.1:0-1645 GCA_964433785.1 uncultured Thermoplasmata archaeon | reverse complement strand
TTTATCCACGAGGTTATAGATCATTCAGAGGATGTAGTCGAAGTAATTCTTAAAGATCGAGTAGTTGACGAGGATAAGATAAAAAAATTACAGAAGAAGTACGATGATGAAGTCGGAGAGAATTACTCTAAAATTTATGAGTTCTTAAGAGGGGATTGACTTCTATAATCTCTCTCTAAACAATATGACAAAATTTACTCTCATGGAGATCGTTTCAAAATTTAAAGCGATCCCTTTTTCCTCTCTTTTCATTCAGCTATCTCAATTACGATAAAAAAGGATAACTACTTATAAACCAAAAAATTTCTTCATATAACGCTTGAATATGATAATCCTCATATTCCCCAAAAGAGGTTTTAAAAGATGAGTCTGAAAAAAGAATTAGCCGAGATATGTGAAGAATCAGGAACTTCTATCTTCGGTGTTACAGGTACGAAGAATTTAGAAGATGCACCTAAGGGTCATAGACCTTCAGATATCATGGATAACGCGAAATCTGTTATCGTTGTAGGTTTGAAGATGCTGGATGCCCAGATGGAACTTCAATCCACATCGGACGGTTATTATACCATATCACCAAGAGACGATATGATGAAAGGGCATATCACATTCATTTCTAGAGAGCTAGACAGGATAGGATACAAGATCTCTAGGATGTTGGAACAAAAAGGATACAAAGCTTTTCATCAATTGGCATCTGAAGGCGGCGTAGATAATCGTGAATTGGTCGGGTTTTTTTCTATCAAACATGCTGCTGAAGAAGCGGGTCTGGGTTCGGTAGGTAGGAACAGTCTTCTATTGACTCCTGAATTCGGTCCTAGGGTTCGTTTGACTGCTATCATCACTGACGCTGAGATCGAATCAGACCAGCCTTTAGAAAAGGATTTCTGCAAAAATTGCGATAATATCTGTATAGAAGTGTGTCCAGCTGATGCTTTAGAAGAACCGTCCAGAGATTCCGCCTATGAGATCGATAAATTCGCCTGCTGTAACAGCTTGGGTAGTAGAGTGGATTGTAGAGGTTGTTTGACCGAATGTCCAGTAGGGAAAGGAAATTAGACATACAATTCATCTGTAAAACATTTTTTTAAAGGTACTAATAGCCCTAATTTAACTAAGTAAATTAAAAATACTATTGTTTAAATCACATAACCATGGTCGAAAAAAGAAATTCTAAGCTGCTTATAATTCTCTCGACAAGTGAAAGAGAGAAGGCACTAACAGGTCTCATGTACGCAAAGAATGCACTCAAAGAGAACTGGATAGACAATATACAGGTTATATTCTTTGGACCTATCGAGAATCTCATAATAGAAGACGAAGAGATCAAAGAGTACGCCGAAGCTATAGCGGATCAGACGGAATGCATAGCATGTAAGTTCTTAGCTGATAGAGATGAGATATCTGATGATATCGAGGAGTTGGGGATGGAATTGGATTATGTAGGTAGTATAATCTCAGAGTATATCAAAGAAGGATACATGCCTATGGTGTGGTAACTAAAAATAAAGTTAATTAACGTTTTACCGTCAAATCCTCTAAAAAAAGATAATCAAGTCTAGATCTTCTGAAAGACTTTACCGCATCTTCAGGAGTGCATACTATCGGTTCTCCATGCATGTTGAAACTGGTGTTCAGTACAGCT
>CAYSTL010000061.1:0-10091 GCA_964433785.1 uncultured Thermoplasmata archaeon | reverse complement strand
AAAAAATTACCAAAAACAATATATGTTGCCAATGATTATCATATATATAATATAGATTAAAATTTATAATCAATTTCAGCTATCTAAAAACAATTTTAATACTTAGGAGGGAGTGAATGTACATAGATACGGATATCACTATGGCTTTAATAGGATTGGACGATGCTTTATTTACTAAAATTAATTTAGATGAGATAAATAATAAAAAAACATCAATCATGACTATTTTTGAGATTAAAGACATCCTTTCTGAAATGGACATCAGTAAAGATATAAAAGAAATATTTTATCTTATGAGAAAAGAAAAAATAGAGATCCTTCCTTTGACTATAGATGTTCTACAGAAATCCATTGAATTATTGAATAAATATGATAGATTGATCCTTTTAGATCTGAGACATGCAGTGCATGCATCTCATTGTATCCTTTTAAAAGAAACTATGTTCTCTACTGATCCAATATATAATAGGATGGGTGAGATAAAATATAAGAATCCTGAAGGTTTAGAAAATATGGGTAAAGAAAATATAGATAACTACTTTGATTTTTAAGGGAGAGGAATTTAAAGCGATCGGATCCAAAAATTGATAGATGGCAATAAAGAATATATACATTAAAAGATTAATTATTGATATATAATAAACATATCAGTTAAGAAGGAATGTTCATGTATTTAGCGATAGATATAATAATGGCTATGATAGAGGATGAAGAATGGTTTGAAAAAGAAGTGGACATCAATAAGATTAAGGATCCAAAAACCTCAGTTATGACAATTTTTGAAATATTAAGAATTAATTCAGAAGTTGGTGTTAAAAATAAAGATCTCTTGAATAAGCTTGATAGAAATGGGATTGAAGTCGTTTTATTCACCCCTGAGATGACAGAGAAAGTACAATCGATTCTAAATAAATACTCAGATCTGTTTGATATCGGCTCATTAAATTCCATTCATATAGCTCATTCGATTTCATTGGATGAACCACTTATATCGACCAACCAAATGTATGATTATTTAGACGAAGTAGAGCATATCGATCCAAGAAGATTGTGAAATTTTTTCTATCTCCTCGCATATTAAGGTATCGAAAAATTAAAACAATTTTGATCTTGTAAATATATACATGAATGAGCTAGTACTTTTGTTGATCTGTGCTTTGATGATGTTCTTATCACATGAGATCGTACATTATTTATCTTTGATTTTGATGGAAGTTAAAATAAAAACTTTTTACATTTCGAAAAAAGGCATAGGCTTCACTGTAGATAACCAATACATGAAAGAAGATAAAAAATTGTTATTCTTCTTTTTATTTCCTTTAGTATTATCTTTGGCTTTTTTAATCGACCCTGATTCGAAATTATTGGTTTTCTTCAGTGTTCTAAATCTTTTGTGGAGTCTTTCTGATATCGGAACTATCTCTAAGATCAAAAAACTTCCTTCGGAACGTAGGGTCGATTGGGCGGATAAATGGGATAAAGAGTCGCTAAAGAAATCCATATATAGAGTAGATATCGAAAATTAATCTATTATTTCGTTAATCTTGGAGGCTATTATAAAATCGTTTTCAGATAGTCCATCTATTGCATGTGTGGTCAATTTTAATTCTACCACATTCCAAGAGATTTTTATATCCGGGTGATGTCCTTCATTTTCTGCTAAGTCTGCAACTTTGTTTACAAATTTCATCGACTCTTTAAAATCATTAAATTTGAGCTTTCTTTCTATTCTGTGAATTCCGTCTCTATCCAGGTCCCACCCTTCTATATCATCCATATATCTATTTTCTTCTACTTTTGTCAATGGTGGTTCTCCGCCTTCACAGGGAACACAGTGTTTCTTTTTCAGGTCCATGATATCAATATCTAACAAGATAACTGATAATATAAATCTATTTTCGTTTAAACTTAAAAGTAAAATATAAAACTAAGATTGGAGAGATTTTGCTCCCCATCCGTCTAATTGGATAGATCACCTCCGATTTATTCCTTTTTCATGGTTATTTCTATTGAGGAAACATTAGTCGAACCAGAACCGTCTTCGTTCTCTATCTGCTCTGTATCAGTAATTATATCTGTTATTTTTGCTTCTTCCATAAATCTGTTCCTAGTTATCTCTGCAACATCTACTGCTTTACTAATCGCTCTACCTCTTGCCTTTATCACAACTTCGTCACTTCCACTGTTAAACTGGGTTAACAGTGCCATTACATAGTTCATAGTTTCCTTCTTTCCGATAAAGATTGTATTCTCTTCACTCATTGTATCAACCTCATTTTCATGTTTTTTAACTTAATTAAACCATATAAACGGTCGTATTTACTATTTTAGGTAAAAAGGATACCTGAAAAGTTAATCGTCGAAAATATAAAAGGTTGTCAAGCCGAATATAGCTATCATCGACAGTGAAAGCAGACCCATATTATATGAGCCCGTTAAAGCAACGACACCTCCAACTGTTACAGGCCCCAAGACACCTACACCGTTACCTACACCGTTCATCAAACCTGTTGCAGAACCTAAAGTTTTTCCCGATACTTTTTCCTGTAACATAGTGAAGAATAGTGGTGGAGCCATCTGACCAAAGAGAAACACAAAAAACAAGATTACGATTGCAAAATTTACGTTAGGTAGTGGGAATACAGTGAGTAAACCAATAGTAAGAGCGCTCATAAATAGGGAAGACATTATAATTCTTTTAGTATGTCCCTTTGTGTCACTTATCCAGGAACCAACGATCATACCTATAACGGCACCCAGGTATGGAATGGCCGCTCTATAAGACATCTCGCTGATGTTCAAACTATGGACCTCGATAAGATAGGTAGGTATCCAAAGACTGATGCCCCACCAAACTGTAGTTACAGCTGTGAATCCTATCATAACAACCTGGAAATCTCTATCTTTTGCCAATTCTATGAGAGCTTTCTTTATACCTAGCTCTCTACTTTTGGATTTATCAGAACTGAGACTTCCTGCTGGCCTATCTTTTACAAATAAAATGATAGGGATACTCAAGACAAAACCGATCAATGCAACGATATAAAATGAAAATTCCCAAGATTGGAAAACGATAAGAGGAGACATCAATATTGGTGCTATAGCCACACCTACTGGGCCACCACTCATGAAGATAGAATTAGCTCGCCCTCTTTTAGACTCTTCAAACCACCCAGCAGTAACTTTGTTTGCTACTGGAAATAAAACTCCTTGTGATAGACCCAAAAGCAATCGAGATATCAATATTATCCAATAGTTTCCACCAAAATAAGCTCCTAAGAATATTGCAAAAGACCAACCCGATATAGAAGCAGTTAATGAAATCTTTGTACCATATTTATCTATATTAGGGCTGAAAAAGACGTTAGAAAAACCATAACTAACTAAAAATATACCTAATAAAACACCTCCTAGGCTCCCTTGTTGAGCGGAAGACCATCCCATATCAGAAGCTATATTATCTAAAGCTACTGAGGTGCTCATCCTTCCTATATAACCCATAACTATGGACAAAAATAATAGTAAAAGGATGAAAGTTTTATATTTACGAGAAAGGTTGAAACCAAAATCATTTAAATTCAATTTCATTTTACTCTAGGCTTACTACATAATCAGGTTGATTAAATTTTTGGATACATACCAATCAATTAAAAAGATAATGATTCTGGGAAGCCCAGACTTAACTTTTCACTCATGTCAGTCCAGACTCCCCAGGTAACCATCCTCCCTCCCCTTTTGAAATTATTTTGATTATAGAATATCAGTTTTCCTTGTCCATTCTATTTAAGTTTTAGTCAGATTTTACCGGAATTTTTGGTTTCCTTGTCCGCAAGTACAAGATAAGCGAAACTAAGATATATAATTTTTGTTTTAAAATACTTTTATTAAATAAAAGAAAAATTAAAAGGTTTAAATCTTATATATTCTCTATATAAAGGAAAATAGGTTTTCATAAAAAATTATATTGTTGTTACATCATAATCATACATGACCAATCTCTGTTTAGATGTTGGAGCTACTAAGGTATATGTTGGTATTTTGGATACAGAATTCAAACAGATTACCAGGATACCAACGAAGGAATTTTTGATCAACTCAGAAAAGATCATAAGTGACTTAAATGAAAAGAATAACTTCAAAAAAATCGTGGTAGCATTACCTGGTCCATTGGATTTAGATAAAAAAGAGATATACCCCCCTAATATCGAAGGGAATAAGGTCGACTTAGAAGAAATATTTGTAAACTTTGATGGAGATATCACTTACATAAATGATTGCCATGCTGGAGTAATAGGTGAGTATATTTACGGTGAAGAAAAGTCTGAAGATTTGATATACCTGACAATCAGTACAGGTATCGGTGCGGGAGTTATATCTGATGGCAAGCTTTTGAGGGGTTACAATAATAATTCTGCTGAAGTAGGTCATATGTTTGTAGGGGGAGAAACAAAATGTGGGTGTGGTGGCGAAGGTCATTGGGAGGCATACTGCTCAGGTGAAAACATCGTTGGTTATGCCAAGGATGTCACTCAGAAATCTTATAGTAACGCTGAGCAAATATTCCAAGATTTCAGAGAGGGTAAAGAGGAAGCTATAAAAGTAATAAAGAAATTTCAGGAAATAAATGCAAAAGCATTTTCTAATCTGATTAATTTATACAATCCTGAACTCATCATTTTAGGTGGAAGTTTAGCCTTGAATAATCCTAACGCGATAATAGGAAATAAAAATAATATTATCGAAGAGAATATCGTAAATCCAATGCCAGAAATCAAGATCACATCATTAGAAAATTATTCTGTACTGCATGGTCTAAGGGCCATTTCACTTGACAAATTTGATTACTGATTATGTTTCTATTTGATTCAACTCTCTTTTTCTACACTATAGATTGTTCCGCATTCTATGCATCCAAAATATTCTTTTGATATCCTTTTGGTTTTCTTTGATTCACATTCTGGGCATATTATATCGTTTTCTCTGATTATCCTAGATAGATCCCATCCTCTATAATAATTACTCCCGGATCTCAATTGAGGATAATCATACTGTAACCATTCGATATCAATATTGTACTGTATGAAGGGCATAGCCTTTTTGTGAGAAACTGGTAAAAGTGACCTGACAAGGTCAAAATCATTATTTTGTATATAATTGCTAAGAATATCACTTAAATTATTATGTTTCCACCAGGTATTCAATCTATTTTTCCCTACGTTATCTTCCATTGTTAATTTATGAAGTATAATTGGTTCTGCCCAGTGAACGATACCATAAAGTGGGTTTACTATGCAAACTTCCTTTTTATTATTTTTTTCAACTACTCTCCAAATTTCGTCATCTAGCTGACTGTAAAGCTTTCCTCTATAGATTTTACAGGCAGGTATTTCTTTTTTATCTTCTAAATTTATATTGAAGGATCTAGCAATCTTTTTTTGTAATTCTTCTAGTTTTTTTTCGTAGTTATCATCTAAAGAATCTTTGAAATTTCCCCCGTCCAAAAAGTTATTTACTTCATTAGAAACAAATTCCTTCTTACACGAACATGGAATCAATATGAGTTCATCCAATATATCACCCTGTAGTTATGAGGAATTATCGTTAATTTTATCGATACTCACTCTTCCTCAACTATTAATTTACTTAAACTTATTATATATCTTTTTCGCTGATTAACTAAATAATATCTTAAGTTATAAGGAAACAATAAAATAATTTCAGTCATTTCCTAATGAAAAATACATAGGTTTTCCTGATGAATGAAGGCTATTTAATAGAGACAAAGGATGTAAGGGTGACATATGGACGTATAATTGGTTTAGACCATTTTACAGCAGACATACCAAAAGGTATCATCGGTTTACTTGGACCTAATGGAGCAGGTAAAAGCACCTTCATCAAATCGCTTCTAGGTTTAGTTGAAAGAGAACATGGTTCAATAAAGATAAAAGGATTAGATCCAGAAAAAGAACTGACCAAAATCAGAGACATGATCGGCTACATGCCTGAACATGAATGTTTGATAGATCAAATGAATTCAGTAAAGCTTGTTTCATACATGGCCCGGATATCAGGTTTAAAAAGTAATAGAGCAAAACAGAGGACACATGAAATCTTAGATTTTGTTGGTCTTGGTGAAGAAAGATATCGTGAAATATCATCATATTCTACAGGAATGAAACAAAGAGTGAAGTTGGCCCAAGCCATCGTACATGATCCTGAGATATTATTTCTTGATGAACCCACCAATGGGATGGATCCTGAGGGAAGAGAAGAGATGCTCAGTTTGATAAAAAAGATCGGTAAATCTGGAAAGACCATCATAGTTTGCTCTCACATCTTGAATGAAGTAGAGAAAGTGAGTGAATATATTTTCATAATAAATGATGGAAGAAAATTACTAGAAGGGTCTATAGAATCCTTGATTGAAGGAGATGAAGGGAGATATAGGATCAAGGTTAGAGGTGAAAAAGATTTTCTTGAGGATTTTATAGAACATCTTAAAGAAAGTTATGAGATTTCTTCGCCTCAGTATGAAGGGAAACAACTAGAATTGATCGTAGATGGGGTGGAAGACAATAAACATATCTTTGAAATCGCAGATGAGTTAAACGTTCAATTGAGATCGATAAGGAAGCATAAATTAACTCTTGAAGATGTTTTCGTTGATGCCTTTGAAAGAGGTGATCTGTATGGGGATTAAACCGATCGAGTATCATCCATGGAAGGGTAAAAGGACTAGTTATACATACAGAGCATTTGTGATCGTCAAAAACGTCTTCAAAGATAAGATCAGTTCTAAAGGTATAATCGCATTACTAGTGATAGGAGGGATGCTTGTCCATCTACAGCATTTTCTTAGCCTTGCATTCATGCCGATTGATAAACTTGAACCTGATACGTTGATTTATTATTTTGATGATTTTTTGTTCTATATTTTCTTCATCATCCTTGGAGCTGTTGTTACTTCAGATTTGATTTCAGAAGATACGAACAGCAACTCTTTCGTACTGTATTTTTCAAGACCGATAAAACCAATAGATTATTTATTCGGTAAATATAGTGGAGCTTTTCTTATCATAGGTCTGTTCACCATCTTTCCACCAGTACTATACTGTATGGCAGCTATTTTGCTTCAAACAGGTTCAAACTATATCGCTAGTCTTGAAATTTTAGGAAAGACCGTGTTAGCAGGAGCACTTTACTCAATATTGATCACCGGCTATGGGACCATGTTATCTTCATTTACCGAGAAGAAATCATACGCTGGAGGAGGTACTTTTATTTCATTCATAGTGACCCCTTCCATCGGAGAGATATTTTCAAATTTTAACTACAATTGGAAGTTAGTAAATCCAATAAATTTATTGAGCTATTCTATGAGGATAATTTACGGCAAAGATCTTCCAAGCAAGATCAATTCTACATTATTCGGGGTCATCATGTTATCCTTAGTGGTCATCCCGATATTGTTCACACTTTACAGGATACATAAGAAGGCGGTGGGAAAATGAGAAAAATCATAGATGCTGAAGAACTATCCAAATGGTATGGTGACGTGATAGGACTCAATTCTATGAATCTGGCGATCGAACCAGGTATAACAGGTATCGTAGGTCCAAATGGAGCGGGAAAAAGTACATTTTTCAAGCTGATAATGGGACTTCTCAAACCCAGCATGGGTGAAATATTAGTATTCGGAGAAAAACCATGGAAGAACAACGAGATCCATAAAAAGATGGGGTTTTGTCCAGATTACGAAAGTCTACCGAATCGGGCGACAGGATATGAATATATAAAATTGATAGGTTCCTTACAAGGAGTTGAAAAAAGGGATATTGAAAGAAGGATAGATGAAATTTCTGAAGTGATCGGGATGGAAAAGGAACTGAAACGAAAAATAGAGGGCTATAGTAAAGGTATGAAACAAAGGATCAAGATAGCTGCCTCTTTGATCAATGACCCGGAACTACTGCTTCTCGATGAACCCCTATCTGGGACAGACCCACTTGTAAGGAAGGAGTTGATCGACATTATCAAATCGCTACATCATGAACATGGTCATGATATACTTGTCAGCTCTCATGTTCTTTTTGAGATAGAAAGACTTACACAGAATATAGCATTGATGTATAAAGGCAGAACAGTTGCAACGGGACATATAACAGAGATAAGAGACCTTATCGATGAACATCCTCACAACATCCTCATACAAGGACGCGGATTGAAAGACCTTGCGAAGAAATTGATCGATGCAGATTTAGCCCTTTCTATCAAATTTAAGGATGAAGATGAACTGGTGACTGAAGTCGAGGATCCCAACAGATTCTTTGATGATGTCCCTGCTTTAATACTGAATTCAGATTGTAAGATAGATACTATATACAGTTTGGATGATAATCTTGAAGCTGTTTTTAAATATCTGGTGGAGGGATGAATGATGGGGGTATCAAGTTATATGAAGGGAACCTTAGCACTTACAGTTTATTCGGTTAAAAAGATTATACTGGACAAAAAGATAGTGATCAGTCTTATTTTCATGATCTTCTTTTCTTTAGTGATGGGATATGCTGGCTATGAAGGGGATTATGATATAAATGCTATTACTTTTCTGATGAAAAACATACTTTTGTTGTTTCTCATGCCTATCATATCCATGATCTATGGTTCAACTCTGATAAGAGATGAAATAGAAGATAAAAGTATAACCATGATCTTAACATCCTCTTTAAAGAGGATCTGGGCTTACATAGGATATTACTTGTCGTTGATCATAACGATGAGTATAATAATGATCTTGATTGTAAGCACTGGATTTTTTTCCTTCGTTGTAATCACAAAGATAACTTCGGATGCGATGAGTGTATACTACGGGATGATCGGATTAGTGATAATTGGTTCTATAGTATATTCCTCACTTTTCCTGTTGTTCAGTTTGATGATCGATAAACCAATATATCTGGGTCTTTTCTACGCGTTCGTCTGGGAGATGTTCGTTGGATCACTCCCAGGTAAAATAAAACAGGTTTCTATCAATTATTATCTAAAAAGCTTAGGTTCAGAATGGATAGATCTTGGAACCTTCAGAAATATTGGAGATGTATCTGCTGTAGATTCAATTATAATTTTAACTATAGTTACTCTTGTTTTAGTCTCCATCGGAATTTTATTGTTTAGAGAATTCGAATTGAAATAGGAATAAAAAATCAGTTTTGGATAAACAAAATTGATTTTGATGTTTAATAGTACTCTAGGATAACATAAAATGAGATTCAATAAAGATTCTAAAGAATCATAAGCATCAATGATATACACACGTGATAGGCTTTTTTGATTCTAAAATTCAATATGAATTTTTGATTGATGACCATGATTAAAAGACATGATTTTTAATGATGGTTTCTTGAATGGAATTTTGTATATAAAATCATATATTAATCATTAGAAGTTGTTATAATATGAGAGAAACAGATGATGCTGAGGATAAGTTAGAGATACTAGCGGATGGTTATGCCAAACGCATATTGGTGGGATGTTACAGAAAACCTAAACCTGTTCAGGAACTTAGTTGGAAATACGATATACCGATCGCTGCTGCTTATAGAAAAGTGCATGAACTTGAAGATGCTGGTTTTCTAGAAGTGGCTAAACGGGAAACGAGTAGAAGAGGAAAGAAAGTAAAATTATACAAAACTGTACTTGAGAGAGCAATAATTAGGTTTGAGAACGGTGAATTCAAAGTTGAATTCGGATATCCTGCTGAAGAAGAGAAGTTCGAGTTGGAGTTCGAGAGTAGATTCTAAAAAACTTCTTAACATTATTTTTTATATGTAGATAACAAATTTATTCTGCCATATCCCTAACCTTAGAAAAGCACTCTTTAAGCGGGTCACCTTCGTCTATTAAACCTTCAGCTCTATCGATACAAACGATAAGATTTTCTTCAATATTTTTACTAGTTTTATCTATTTTGTAAAGCCCCATCTTACTTACAGTTTCCTTATCCAGCATTAAGGGAACACCGCTAGTATACTTGTACAATCATGCAGATGTACATAAAACTTTGGTGTATTTTTCAAAAGTGATAATTA
>CAYSTL010000060.1:0-10273 GCA_964433785.1 uncultured Thermoplasmata archaeon | reverse complement strand
CGTTCTTATAGTTTGTGGGATCGGGTATGGAGCCTTATACGAAGCTGATGAGGAAAGAGATGCTGATAAAGAAGCTGAGATAGGAGGTATACCTTTAAGATTCCTATCACTACTGATCGTGACCTACATATCGGTCTCTGTACTTATATTCGTTTTTGGAGCGAATACTACTTTCAACGCTACATTAATGACAGTGCTAAAAGTTATAAGCATAGCCTCGATATTCAGTGTGATCGGTGCAGCTACTGCAGATTCGGTATTTTAGACACCTATTTCAGCTCGGATATTTCAACATTTCCAGATAGATCCACCTGTGGGAACGGTATCTCAATATCTTCTTCATCGAAGGTTTCCTTTACTGATTGGACATAATCAGACTTTATCTTGATGAAATCGGATCTATTTGGATCTTTTATCCAAAATCTTGATTGTAAACCTATGTAGGAATTTGCTAGCTCAGTCACTCTCACTGAAGGTTCAGGTTCATCAAGTATTTCTTCATGTTCCTCAGCCTTTCTAACTATGATCTCACTTGCCTTGCTTATATCATCCTCGTAAGCTATCCCGAATAAGAATTTAAGTCTTAATTTGTCTTTAGCTACAGGATTTTTGACCACATTACTAGTTAATTGTGAATTTGGAACAGTCAGAAGTTCGTTATCAAATGTCCTTACTCTTGATACTCTAAGACTTATCTCTTCAACGACTCCATCATGACCATCCCATTGAATCCAATCACCGATTTTGAATGGTTTTTCAGTGTAGATAAAAACGCCACTTACAAAATTTCCTATTATATCCTTCATCGCAAAACCTATAGCTAATGTACCTGCTGCGGCTATAGTTGCGAAGGCTGTAAGGAAATTACCAAATCCAGCGAAACCAAAAGCTATCGCTACTGCGATGAAAATGACTACGAATTTTGTTATCTTCAATAGTGGTTGCCTAGCATGTTCCTCTACATCGTTCCTTGCCAGTATCTTGCTTATGATAGGTAAGACTACCAGTTTACCAATCAAATAGATAACTATAAAAGCTACTACAAAATAAATCACCTGAGTCACCGCTGTTGCATAGGCGTTTGGTAACAATTTATCAATAATTGGTAGTGAATTTACCATGTGTTGTCATCATTAAATTTACTTTTTATATATTTTTTCTTCATTTGTTTATTGTGTTCAGATACAGTTATTAAATCGCTACGAAAGTTTTAAAGTGGATGAATATATATTATCTTATAGTTAAGTGGTGTAAGATGCGGTCATTGAATGATCATATTAGATTTTATCTCCTAATCATTTTAATACCTACTCTTTTATTGATATCTGCCGTGGATTATCATCAAACAAATGAAAATATAGAAAATGATTTCCATAAACAAAAGATGAATTCAAAAGAATCTATTGAAGATACCATCGAACTGATCGATAACAGGAATACTATGCTGAGCGATATATTTTCAAAAGAGATGAAAAACAATTCAGAACCATTTTTGAAGGCCTACAATTCTTCACAAAACATCGCTGATATAGACCTCCATTCTGTAAAAGATAAAATGAACTGGAGCATGGAGTTGGATACTGTAGACCTGTATGTAATAAACAGTACCGGTGTTATAGTGAATACTACTTACAAGAAGGATCTTGGATTAGATTTCAAGAATTATCCAGACTTCTATAACAAACTACAGAACGTATTTAAAGAGGGTGAATTCACTTCAGATCTAATATCTGCAGAGATACAAACGGGAAAGTTTAGACTATTCTCATATCTTCCTACACCTGATGGTGAATACATACTTGAGATAGGCGTTTATTCTCATGAATTGAATTACTGGCTAAGTCAGAGAAGTTACAGCGAAACGTTGAATGGACTAGAGAGCATCAATCCTTTCGTAGAAGATATCCGTATATTTCATAACAATGCTTTACTGGTAACTGACCCAGATAAAAATATCAGTGAGGATGTGGAAGAAAGATGTTTAAAAGTCTATAATGATAAAAATAATATCACTATATTTGACGATAGTAATAATCTAAAAAAAGAATATATGCTCGTACACTTACCCCATGAAGATTATCCTTCTGATGCTAGTAAGGTAGTAGAAATCACGTACGATAATCAATTAAAAGCTGCCGAACTAAGACAAAACCTATCTTTCCATATACTCACAGGTGCACTTTCAATTTTGGTCGTGACTTTGACTGTATTCTATCTATCTAAATACCTCACAAAGCCTATCTATGACATGATCGGAGATATAGACGGGATAACTAAAGGGGAACAAGATAAAAACATAAAACTTGAGAAAGAAACAAATATAGAAGAATTAAAAGTTCTAAAAGATAGCACCAATAATATGCTAAACAAGCTTAGAGAATCGATCAAAGAACTCAACGAGTCTCGAAAAAGAGAGCAATTCCTTAAATCTCTTCTAAGACAGGATACGAACAATAATCTATTCGTTTCCACTGGATTCCTTCAGATGATAGATGAAGAAGAACTATCAGAAGAGAATCGTAAATATCTTGAAAAAGCGATCAAAAGTAACAAAAGGGTGATGGATCTGGTAGATCTAGAAAAAGAAGTGAACAGAGCTACCAATGATGATATAGATTATATCGATATCAAAGATGTATTCAAATCAGTTTTGAAAGAATCAAAAATTTTCACCGATAAAAGTGAGTTAAATATCGACTACAGAATAGAAGATGGGCTAAATAAAATAAGAGGTAATTATACGTTAGCAAGGATAATAATTACATTGATCAAAACATGCGTAAGAAGGGGAAGATGCAGTAGGATCAGATTAACTGCAAAAAATGATAAAGATATGGTGAAGATAAGTATCGAAGACGATGGAAGCAAAATACCCAAAAAGATAAAACAGAAAGTTTCAGAGGGTAATTATACGGGGGGAAGTTCTGGTATGGGTGGTGCCATATATTTCATGGCAAAAGAGATCTTACAGATCTTTGATGGTGAATTGGAAATAGAAGATTCTGAACTCGGTGGTACCAGGATAGATATCTATCTAGAAGAAAAGTGATCTACTAGTCAAAGATGTTAGGATCGTTATAGTCTATATCGGTTATCTCAAACTCGAACCATGTGAAATCACCAGAATCCAATTTCCAGGTGATCCTTCCTTTTGTAGGTATCTTCACACCTTTCATCACCCTGTGTTCATCGATATCTATGACCCATCTTTCTTTTGTATAACTACCGCCAGATTCTCGATATCTATCCGCTTCGAATCTAACTACTTCTCCTTCATCGTTGAACCTGAAAGTACCAGCAGCTGTTATATCGCCGTAACTCATAGTAGCTTCAGCAGATTTAGAATCTAACTCTTCCCATTCGATGTAATCTTCAAGGGCAGCTGTTGGAAACCAAACAGATTCTGCAAGGAATCTTAGTAAAGTACCCTGGTCCATCTCTGGTCCAGAACTGTCTGATATAGTCACCAGAGACATCATCTTGATCAACATGTTCCCTTCACCGTTCAAATACTTGTCTCTACCGACTATATGAAAAAAAGGAGATGCTTTTATCCTAGCTTTCCAGATAAATCCCGGTTTACGTACTGTAAAATACTGTTCAGCATCTACAGGCATCCACGATTTGTCTCTTCCCAGCCTCATGTTGGCCTTCTGCCTCAGCCTGACATAGTATATTTTTTCTTTTCCTAACACATTTGAGTTTTTAAGCCAGTTTTGAACGTTATCTGGAAGTTCTTTAATCTCAGATTCTCTGATCTCTTTCCTACCGATCTCTTCATTTGAATTGAATAGATCCTCGATCTCTTCTCTTACGTTATGATTGAATCTATTGTTTGCAACAAAAGAACCTACTATCCCGATTATGATGATACCAACAATAAAAGCGAGTATTATATACAATATGAAGTACATCATCTCAAATAGAATCGATGATTATATTTATAATTTGATGGTTATTTCAATGATGTTAGAAAACTATTTAACAATAAATAGATTCCATTAAACAGAGATGGTCTCTAAGAAGGAAGTTAAGCGACTGAGAAAAGAAGCACAAACTATATTTTCAAATCTTGGTGAGATCGAGGAAAAATTGAGAGAGGCCAGACATGAAAAGGGTGATCATTGGGAGAAAGGGGAATTACAGCTCTCATTAGAAAGTCCGAAGGGAGAAGAGATAAAGGTAGAATTGGATCTTGATAAAAGCGCCTCTGAAAATGCTGAGACAAGATATGAAAAGGTAAAAGATATGGAAGATGAGCTGAAAAGAAAGAAAAAAGTAGAGGGTGAACTGGTAGATGCTCCACCTACACCTCTCACATTTATGATATTGGATCATCTGAAGTTGGTCAAGGGTGATTATCCAAGGTCGATATCAAAAAACCTTGATGCTGATAAAGACAGGATAGTTGATCTATGTCAAAAGATGGAGGAGAGAGGTTTACTAGATAGGATACCATCGGGTATGATAAAAAGAAAGAAAGTAAAGTTGAAAAGATCATTAGAAACCCATCAACATCACACTTACTACCAGTTATCAGAGAATGGTGATCATTTATTGAGATTTCTAGAAACCGAAGATGGAAAGAAGAGTTTTCTTATCAAGATGGACAATGCTAGAAAGATAGCTAAACGGTTATGGAAAGGAGGACCGGATTATTTTAGAAATACTTCGGAAGACCTAGATATCAATCTTAAAAAAACTCGCCAGATATACAAGGCGATGATGATAGCCGGTATAGTTGAAACATACGATGGGAGTATAATCAAAGGCAGAGAAAGGAAGTTAAAACCTAAAAAGGAGACACATAGGAAACATACATACTATATCACGACTGACAAGGCAGAATTGATCCTTAGAGAACTGGATTGATTTGTCCGATTTATTCTCTTGTTAATCTTCCGAATAGAACTTATCACCTTTTTTTACCGATGTATAAGTACCTTTTTTGATGTCACTGACCACTACTGTATCAGCAAGAAAATCACCAGTCCTTTTTGAAAAAGAAAATATGAGGACTAATTCAAAGAAACCGAATGCCAGACCTATGTAAGGCAATCTGAGAAAATACTTAGTTGAATTCCTTTTGAACGAATCGATCAAAGAAAGCTTATCTCCATCATAATCTACTACTTCTATACGCAGTATCTTTTTCCCGATACTCTGACCCCATATATTTTTAGATTCCGGGATCGCAAAATAGCTTATAAATAATATACTGATGATGATATGGATGATCAGATCCTTAAAAGTGTTGAAATATTCAGGTAATTCGTATATATTTGTTCTATAGTAATAGATGCTGTATGCAAATTCGGGAGGTAGAACACCGAATATCCCTAAGGCCATCAGAACGAGATAAGAGAGTGTACTGAATATGATAAAATCTATCGTAAAGGCTGCCAATCTCTTAAGCATGCCTGCTTCGATTACAGATACATTTTCTCTACTTTTCTTTTTATCATAAACGAAGTCCATACTACCCTTTTATAAGACCATATCAAAAGATGTAATTAAAATTTCCTTATATTATTGCTTAAATTATAATAATTAAGCGGAGATGTAGTTACCGTAATTTGTATTCATACCGATCTAAATCAACTCGATTTATTATTTAAATTTATTAAATTTATCTAATCATAGTCTATTTCGTAGATTTTAAATCTCTTGATCTTATTCTATCATATAAATATAATTAATATCAAAAAGCTTGTAGATATGTCCATTTATAATTAATAATACATAATTAATTTATAATTATCATTAAAAATTTTCAATATTTGATAACTTTCCATAAATTATTTATTAGCTAGCTTAGATGAATTGCATTAAAAATTGATAGATTTAACAAAACTGGTGTTATTATGGATGAAATAAACAGAAATGATGATTCTAAAAAGAGTAAATTTCGGATGAGCCTTGGTAAAAAACTGATAGCATTGTTTCTAGCTATCTCATTGATACCCTTATTTTCAGTAGTTGCACTTTCAAACAGTAGTATGGATGATCTAGGAAATTATTCTGAAACGAACAGTTCAGATGCTTTAAAAAAACAGATGGAAAACCAATTGATGAATGAAGCAAAAGCTAGGCAGGAAGAGATACAGAACATCATAAATGCTAGAGAAGTCGATTCTAGAAGCCTTTCACACATGGGAGCTATAGATAACTATCTTGCAGCTCATAACGGAAAGATGAAATCGATAAAGGACCTTAGTCAAAATCAGGTAGGAGCTATATCTCTGATGACCAGGTCAGGGGTAGAAAGTACTTCATTATCTATTGCAGAGAAGGAATACAATACTACGAATATTTCCGATTTGACATCTCAAGAGAAAGACGATCTGAAAAATGAAGTTGAAAATATGATCGCCGGTACAGATGGAGATGGTACTAAAAAAAGCGGCACGATGTATGAAAGCTTTCAACCAGGATATATCGGAAACACTGGTTATGCCTATGTGACTGATCTGAACAGCAACATAGTAATCCATCATAGTTTAGATGACGGTACAAATCTTATAGAAGATTCAGGATTGACAGTTTTCAACGGTATCAGAGAAACGATCGAATCAAACGAATCTATTAGGAATGGTGAAACTTATGGCATCGCTGAATATATGTGGGAAGATACTACAAAGGAAGGTAATCCTTTAGAACAAAAGTTCATCTCATATGCCTACTATGAACCTTTAGATTGGATAATCTGTCCTAGTGTTTACTATTACGAACTACAGACATTAGCAGTTGATGATGCACGAGAGCAGGTAGAGAACACCTTTGTCAATTATTTAACAAACAAGAAAATAGAAGTTGAAGAGGAGCAAAAAAAAGCGTATCATAGGATTGTATTTGCCGGTTCTGATGGTCAAGAAATAGCCTCAGCTGCAGGTGATGAAATAACCACTGACACGTCCATTGATCATTCTACTGAAGAATGGTTCCAGAAAGGGGAGGTTTTAGTTAAAAACGGAGTATCTCTAGGAGATATATATACAACAGATGATGGAGAAAGACAGAATATCTCTGCACCAGTGTACTACAATGGCGAATTTTCAGGAGTGATCTCGATGAACTTCCAATATTCAGTGATAACAGAGATAACCAACAAAGTCAAGATAGGTGATACAGGCTACCTTTATATCATCGATGAGGATGGAATAGTAGTAAGTCACCCCGATAATTCTTTGATAGATTCCCTTGATATCACAACAGGAGATGCAGGAGAAAAACTGGCTCAAATTGCTAAGAATAAGATGCTCCAGGATGAATCAGGTATAGACACCTATACCTACGAAGGGGTCGACAAATGGGTCGCCTATGCACCACTACAGGTTGGAGACTCACAATATTCAATCGCTGCAACCTTGCCAGTGGAAGAAGCAACTGCAGCAGCTACCCAGTTAGGTGAAGATCTTCAACAGAAAACTGATGATTCACGAAATATGATGCTGATGATAGCAGGTGTTGCAGGTGTTGCAGTAGCTATAGTTGGCTTCTTCTCGTCTAGATACTTCTCTAATCCCATGGTATCTATAAAAGAGGAAGCAGAAAGATTAGCAGATGGTAATCTAACCGCTGATTTTGATGTAAAGGAATCTGGTGACGAAATTGGGGACATGGTCCGGGCTTTCAAGAACATGAAATCTAACCTGAACACATCTTTTGAACGGATTAAAAATACAGTAAAAGCACTAGAGAAAGGAGATATGAACAGCAGGGTAGAGTATAGTGACCTAGAAGGTGAATACGAAGAGATAGCTAAATCTGTCAATAATAGTGTTACAGGTGTGCAGGAAGGATTCAACGCTATAAGTAATGTCTTAGAAGAAATGGAACAGGGTAACCTTGATGACAGGATAGATACAGCGAAATTCCAAGGAGAATACAGAAATATAGGTGAATCAGTCAATGCAAGCTTAGAAAGGATAGCCGGAGCTTTTGAAGCTATAGCTGATGAGATGGAGCAGGTAGAAAAAGGTAATCTGGATCAAAGGATCAATTCAGAAGATTACGTTGGAGCTTATAAAGAGATCGCAAAATCGATTAACAACAGTGTAGAAGGTGTACAGGAAGGCTTTGCTGCTATAAGTGAAGTGTTAGAGAAAATGGAGCATGGTAACTTAGATGACAGGATAGATGCTGAGGAATTCCAAGGAGAATACAGAAGCATAAGTGAATCTGTGAATAAAAGCTTAGAGAATATCGCAGAGGCTTTTGAAGCGGTAGCCGATGAGATGGATCAGGTAGAAAAAGGTAACCTTGACAAGAGGATAAATTCCAACACATTCGAAGGTGAGTACAGGAATATAACAGAATCGATCAACAACAGTGTAGAAGGTGTACAGGAAGGCTTTGCTGCAATAAGAGAAGTACTGGAAAAGATGGAACGTGGTAACCTAGATGACAGGATAGATGCTGAACAGTTCTCAGGAGAATATAGAGAGATAAGCGAGTCAGTCAATGCGAGCATAGATAAAGTCTCAAATGCCTTAAAACAAATAAAGGAAGTTATGTCTGGTTTAGCTGAAGGTGACCTAAGTAAGAATGTAGATACTGTTCAACTTGAAGGTGAATATGCGGAGATAGGAGAAGATGTAAACTCCAGTATACATTCTACCAGGGAAAACATCAACGAGATAAGAAGTGCTTCCACAAACGTTGATAATGCTGCTGAATCGATAGCAGCTTCCTCTGAGGAACTGAGTTCAACTGCTGAAAACGTTTCCAGCTCCGTACAAAATATCTCTGGAGGTACTTCTAGACAGGCAAAGATGTCCGAAGAGATGACTCAACAGATAGAAAGTGCAGCAGCAAATATGGAGGAGACTTCTGCTTCTACAGAAGATATCGCCGCCTCAGCTGAGGAAGTTGCAGCACAAACTGATGAAGGAAAAGAGCATGCTAAACAAGCATCTGAATTGGTAGATGAACTTCAAGATAGATTGGATAATACTAGGGAAAAAGCCTTTGAACTAGACGAACAGTCAGATGAGATCGGAGAGGTTATAGAAACGATATCAGATATAGCTGAGCAGACCAATCTGTTAGCGTTGAATGCAGCAATCGAAGCAGCTAGAGCCGGTGAACATGGTAAAGGTTTTGCTGTTGTCGCGGATTCAGTAAGGGAATTAGCAGAAGAGACGCAGGAAGAAACAGAGAATATCAAAAAGATAATAGAAAAAACGCAGATTAATGCATCCGATGTGGTTGAAGGTGTTAAGGATGTCACTGAGAAATCCGATGAAGTCAATGAAGCAACGGAAGAGAACCTAAATTCATTGGATCAAATAGACGAAGCTACAGATACAGTATCGAGCTCAATACAGGACATCTCTTCTGCAGTAGATGAAGTAGCTGAAGACTTACAGCAATCATCAGAAAAAATAGAGAATATAGCACAGATTGCAGACGAAAATTCAACTGAGGCTGAATCATCCGCAGCTGCAGCAGAAGAACAAAATGCATCGGTTGAAGAATTGTCAAGTTCTGCACAGCAGTTATCAAGTTTAGCCAACAATTTAACAGAGATCGTGAGAGAGTACAAAACTGAGTGATATGATGGTCCAAGAAGGAAATTTAATAAGTGAAAGACAGCAGGTGGTCATCTTCAGGATAGGAGATGACTACCTATCATGTCCCATATCTCAAGTGAGAGAGATCATTCAGCTACAGGAAGTGACTCCTGTACCATCGACACCAGAAACGATCAAAGGGATAATAAATAGAAGAGGCGACATAACAACTATACTGGACCTACCAAAATTGTTGAACATCGATGCAGAGCTTAATGAGGATAACTCTCAGCTGATGATCCTCTACGATGAAGATGAAGATATCGGAGTTATGGTATCAGAGGTAACAGAGATCCCAACAGTCGATAGAGAAGATATAGATGAACCTTCTAAAGCTCTCGAAACTCCAGTGAACGAAAAATATTTGGTGGGGATTCTAAAAGAAGAAGGGAAATTGATACTACTGACCGATCTTCTGGCGTTGGTATCTTCTATAGCTGGTAAGGATATAGAGAAGGCTGAAGCTGCAGCTGGAAATATCTGAGATTACTAAAACAATTTCTTTTCTATTTTTTAGATAATAGCAAATTCATATCTCTATGATTCTGCTAAATTTTTGTTTTCAAAAGAAACTAGAAAAGGTACGCCCCGGCCGAGAGTTATCATTGAAGTTCAACGCCCACGATTAATTACTTATATCACCCTCTTGTTAAAATTAATATGAAGCGCAGTAAGGAAGACATAGAAAGAGCTAGAAA